>JANJXE010000443.1 GCA_024709185.1 Paludibacter sp. | reverse complement strand
CTGGATCGAGCGTATCAGTTTTATTCGTTAAAGTTAGGAAAATAGGAGTTGTATAATTTATTGCCAAATAAATAGCTCCGTTATCATTTGTTGTAAACCCGGGTGAATAATTTACGCCAGTGCCTCCAAAACTTGTAAACCAAGCCAACCCATTTTGCTGAGCATATAGCTCTCCACATAACAAATAAATACATAATAATGATACAGCTTTAATTATCGATTTCATAGTATATTGTTTTTTATGGTGCTACATTATAATCATATGTGTCCAAAATATTCCCGTGGATATCATATTTTCTGATAAGGCGATTAAAGCTGTCATAAACATATTTAACCCCAAACCCGTTATCATCCATGAATGAAATAAGTTTTCCCTGCTTGTCAAAGCTGTATGTCAACGTCTTAGCATCTAATGGTGTTAGTTTTAACTCATCTACTATTGTAAAACTATTTATATGTATTGAGGCTTTTTGGCTTTGATTCAATTTAAAGCTTGCCTCTAAAAACACCCATTCTCCCTCAGCCCTTTCATGTACAATTGCACCTGAGGGGAAAGAAATTCCCCCGCCTTTCTTCCAACAGGTTATTTTATAATCACCCGCTGGCAACACATTCAATGTTTCAATTGTGCCGTTTCCTCCTAATGGCAGTGTTGTCAGAGCGCGCAGCCCAACTTTTGATACTGTTGTGGTCATCCAAACCGGCCCATATATAAGCTTCCAGTTTCCATAATCTTGGTCATGAATGACATTATCAAAGTCGAACCCACAAAAAGCAATTTGTTCTTCTCCACAATTCTCTGCAATTGCAACTGGCTTGTTGATCAAACTCTCTGACCATATAAGTGTTCTTTTTATCAGATCGTTTTTTTCAAAGGCTGTTATTCTTCCATAACTATCATAATTGCTTATTTTGATCGATGCATTGTATCTGCTGTCGCGATTGAATTCTGCGATCGAGGGATTCCATGTTAATGTCTGAAAATTGGTTATGCCTTCAACTAATTCTAAATTATACTGTATCTCTGGCTTAATAATAGTTGAATTGTTAAAACTATTGTATTTAAAGCTAAATGCTCCAGTAATCCTTCCATTTCTTGAAGATACGATTTCGAGTGGGTAATTAATCATATACCTGTCAACCATTGTTTTATAAACATTATTTGGTTGATAAAATTCAATGAAGTCAATGGGGTATTTATACTCCTGCATAATGATATCATCAGAATAGTTGATTGTCCTAGTTGGTAGCTCATAGAAATCATGGTAATGATTCTTTGTAGATGAAACTATGGGTCTATCACCATTTATATCAAAAACTGTCGTACTAGTGCTATCCATGAAAGCTTTACCTGCGTACAATTTATATGCCGACATGAAATAAAAATACTGTTCTGATGGATGCTCACGGTGTACTTCGTTTCCGTAAACAATAAATTCATTTTTGTATTTATAAAAGTTTTGTATAATTTTAACTCTTATATTATCATTATTAAAAAATTCGATAGATTTTAATAGGCCTCTTTTGTAAGAAGGTGCGGTATAACCTGCACTAAATGGGTACACGGGGCGATATTGATTCTTGATTGTTCCAGACCTTTTCGTTTCAGGAAAATTTTCACCGTAAACATAGGCGAATGAGAAATCATAATTAATGGATGCGTTGCCATCAGGATCATAGTATGTGTATATAGTTTTATCGGCCAAAACACCCTGATCCGTTAAAGAGGATTCAGTAACCTGAAGGTATGAAATATAATCAGTATTAGTAGAGTGAATCATGTTTTGAGAATTTGTTTTATAGACAAAACCAAATGGACTAGGTTGACTAGGTTGGCTGATAGTATCAAAACTGTATGCCAGAAAATCATTTGACAGCCAAGAGCAGTCAAAAATGCCAAAATGACGCCTAAATCTGGGCGTGATATAGGTTGGAATTTCCTCAAGCCTTCCGAATCCGTAGTCGTAAATCTTTATCATACTATATGTACTTCCATCGTATTCTGCTTTCCTTTTTATTCGCAGTCCACCTGCAATATCATAGCCATAGCCAGCCTTATGCGCCTCATAATCTATAGAGGTATGACCACCAAGTGGATAAAAAATTCGCTCTAAAGTGTAGGCTTTCATATTGATTTCATTTGGTTCCCTGTTTCCCCTTGGGTGATTAAAGTGCTCAAATATGTTTGAATTACTCGCAACAAATGAACCAATACAATTTAATGTTGGTGGTGGCATCTTGTTTATACAGATAAAATCAGTGTGAATAAAACTAGCATTTGTAATTTGGGGGAATAACCTACTTGGCAAATCAGCATCAATCTGGCTTACACTACTACTATTACAATAGCCCCAATGATCATAACCGTCAAAGGAAGTTCTGTCTGGCATTGTCAATCCCGGATATGAGCTATTTGTATCGCCGTAGTACATAAAACTAAAGCCCTTGTCAGCTACATTTCCATTACTATCTCTTTTCTGTACTTTTAACAGCTTAAGTCTTTTATCCAGGCTATTCCCTGTTATCAATTCGACTTTTGTTATATTCGATTGGAAATAGTCATAGTGAAACCTCCAATCAAATAACATCTGGTTATTGATTATTAATTCAATTCGATCAAGCCTATTTGTTCCTTTGAGATCATCTCTTTCTGTTGAAGCAACAAAATTTAATTCTATTAATTCTGTCATTCAATCTCTAATTAATTCGATTTTTTTCAGCCTTTTAGAATTATTAGAGATATGCGCCCTGGAAAAAGCGTTTTCGCTAAATTCTTCCCACACTGATGAAGTGCTCTGACTGCAGCTATTGGGAGGATTAAAGTGAGAAGAAATTTTGTTACTGATACTACCGCTTATTTTTGTCAAATATTGCGGGAATTCATTTTCATATTCAAAAATTACTCTTCCGCCATTGTTTTCCAAAACAATCTCACTTAAATTAAAAGCTGTTGGAATTGGATCATAATCGCCTGAAATATGCATCCATGGTCCACTTGGTAAATAGGTATTTGTTAGAAAATAATACCCATAGTTCTGTATTTTCTTTGAGGAGAACTCAACTTCATTTCTGTTAAATTTATAAACTCTGCCTGATGGATCTTTTGCTTCAATACTTGTATTGCTTTTGTTGGCTGTAAAAACTAATCCCCCATTATTTTTTGTTGTGTGAACATGAAAGTTTCCGTCAATTACAAATTGTCCACTAAAACCACAGAAGTTGTAATTATAAATATCTGGTTCGCTATCAAGCAAATTTGTTTTAATAAATTCAAGTGTGTCGATTGATGGTAATAATTTATTCAATAGTTGATCAGCTGTTCTTATTTTCACTCTATCATAAATAAAATCAGATTTTCCTTTTGTGAGCACACTGATAGCTCCACCTGCATTTAAACTCCACCCCAAACCAACCCACGAGGCCATGTCTTCAACTTTGATACCGGATGAGTTGTATGAGAGACTAACAGGTAGTGAAAAGTCACCTAGTCGCAGTTCGTATATGGGGATATCAATTGCCACTGTTCCCCGATTATAACTTATGGGATTCGATCCAAACTTTCCTAATTCATAAGGTGTCGGAGAAGGTGGCGTAAAGTCAATATTTAGTCCTTTGTCATTCTGACTAAACGAATTGTTTACAATTAAAATAAACAAAAATAATACAGCTTTAATTTTCATACTATTCGATTATAGGTTTAAAACTATTTGGCATTAAAGAGGCCTGTGCCCTAGCTCAATTCATTCATTAATACCTTTTAGTACCAAAATCTAATCGAAAAAAATCAATTATTTTTCAAATATTTTTTAAGTGTATGATTATCAAGTTAATATAGACGGTGTTATTTATCCATTGTGCATTTTGAAATAAGAAATGACGG
>JANJXE010000409.1 GCA_024709185.1 Paludibacter sp. | reverse complement strand
TCAGCATCTGATAACACTGCAACAAACTTTAACGGAGATGACGCAATAGCTCTCTATAAAATTTCAACTTCAAGTTATGTAGATATTTTTGGAAAAATTGGCAATGATCCTGGTACTGAATGGACCGGAACAACTGGTTATACAACAGTTGATAAAACATTAGTAAGAAAATCAAATGTAAGATCAGGAGTTACTACAAATCCGACTGGTACGGGATCTACAGCATTCACGACATTGAGTACTGAATGGGATGTTTACAATACAGATAATGTTTCAAACCTAGGTTCGCATAACTTTAATGGAACAACTGAATCTCCTATCTCTGGCTACAACAACCTCTCCGTTTCCGGTACTTCTCAAACTGTTACTGGTCTCACTCCTAACACCACTTACTACTACCGCGTGCGTGCTACCGGAGGAAACTCAACCAGTGCCAATTCAAACGTAATTTCAGTTACGACGCTGGGAACCGAGGCTACCGACCTGTTCCGTTCTGCTGCTTCGGGTAACTGGGGAAGCAATGCTACCTGGCAATCGAAAGATAGCAATGTGGATTGGTTTGCTGCAACTGCTACTCCAACTGCATCAGCTGCTTCGGTAAGTATCGAGAATGGTAATGAAGTGACGGTGGCTGCTTCTGCGGCTTCTTCCTCGCTGACGTTGAAACCAACTTCGCGGTTGAAAATCAATCCGAATCAAACGCTTGAGGTTACTGGCAGTCTAACGTTGCAAAGTAACAGCGATGGTACTGCGACAGTAGAGGACAACGGTACTCTTTCCGTTTCCGGCACCACCACCGTTCAGCAATACCTCACTTCTAAATCCGGCGGAGCATCCACCGACAACTGGTGGTACCTTTCTTCTCCGGTATCCGGTGCTACCAGTGCCAGTATTTTAGTGGACGGTTCTAATAATAAGTTTGGTTATTACAACGAACCTACTGCAAACTATCCGCAGATTACGGCTACGAATGTAACCCTCGATTCGGGAAAAGGGTATCTGGCTCAGATCAACACCACCGGTACCTATGAATTTACCGGTACCCTCAATACCGGAAATGTGGGCCCGATTACGCTCACTCGTACGCCGGCTGCCGGTGGACCGCGTGGTTTTAACCTGGTGGGTAACCCTTATCCGTCGCACATTCACTGGAATTCTATCACTGGTTTTGGGTCGCAAAGTGCACGCTCGGATATTCGTCCGACTATCTGGCTCAGAACGCGTACTGCCAGCGGAACCATGGATTTTGATACTTTCGATGGGGAAGATGCAGTTACAAAAGGTAAGAGTGGGGCCATGAACGGTTATATCGCTCCAATGCAGGCTTTCTGGGTAAAAGTGCATGCTGATGATACATCTCCTTCAATCACTTTTACCAACGCTCACCGTTCGGCTCAGAATCAAAACTCTGCTGATAACCGTCTGAGAGCTCCTCAGCAATCCAATCGTCAGATTCTTCGTCTGGAAGTAAGCAACGGACTTAACTTCGACCAAACGGTTATTTCAACCAATACCGCTGCTCAAAATGGCTACGATTTTTACGATTCGGATAAAATGTCGGCTTCCAATACCGCCATTCCTGAAATCTATTCGTTGGTGGCCGGTCGTGAACTGGTAATTGATAAACGTACCGCCATAGAACCAGGTGCCAGTGCAATTGTAGGTTTCCGTCCCGGTCAGGCTGGCTCCTTCAGCATCAAAGCTACCGAACTTACCAATCTCGATAATGTAAAAGTTATCCTGAAAGACAACCAACTGAATACCGAAACAGAACTGCTGGCTAACGAAAGCTATACCTTCACATCGGATGCCACTGCCACCACCAACCGCTTCAGTATCGAATTCAGGGCGCCGGGTGCTACTACTTCTTTACATGAAGTAAATGCTAAAAACACCCTGGTATATGTAAACGAGGCCAATCAGATTGAAGTGCAATCGGTGGCGCTGTCTACTGCCGACCGTATCAGCGTGTTTAACCTTGCCGGACAGCAACTGGTGTCGCAAGCCGCCAGCGGACAGGTAACTGTGATCAACGAGCCGTTCGGCTCGGGTGTTTACCTGGTGAAAGTGAACAGTCATCTTCAGAAAGTAATCGTAAAATAAAAAAATCAACGGCATATGAAGACAAAAGAAAGCTATTTGGCACCGGATATCGCCCTGATTCGACTGGATAACGATATCTCCCTGCAATTGCAATCGGACAATGCGCCTATGGGTGAGCCGGGTGATTGGTCGTACAATCCCTCGATAAACGATCCACTGAAAAATCAGCTGGCCTGACGAAAAATCATTCTACAAAAAACAGCCCCTGTTGCACTTGATGCAGCGGGGGCATTAATTTTAAAATGTTGGTTTAAAGAAAATCAGGATAGGTTTTTTTCGTTGTGGTTAACGCTTTAATGCTTGTTTCTATCACTTACATCCCGTACCACCGAAAGCACCTTATTGTTGTCGATAGCTAAAAACCGGTTTTCAAAATGCCTTACTCTGCCTTCCCGTTCGTTACTGAAAGTGATGGTTTGAAGCGATTTCGTCTCGAGGCACTTTTGAATGGCATCCATAAATATTGCGGTAGTTTCGGAGTCAAAAAAGTCGGATATATGCTTACCAATTACATCCTCATCCACAAATATTCGTTTCGTTTGTTCGGAAGTCGAAAGATCGATGTATTCACCGTATAAATTATACGTAATAAGTATATCGGGTATTGTTTGTAAAATTGCCTGAAGTCGGTTGGTCTTCTCTCTATCGGATAGTTCAGTTTGCTTCCGTTTTGTGATGTCCTGAATAAGCCCGGCATGTCGGATGGCTTTTCCATGATCATCGTACACAATAAAACCTGATGAGGCTACCCACATTTCCTGCTGGTCGGGACGAAGGAGGCGTAATTCAATTTGAAATTTTCCAGAGGTGGCTAATTGCTGAAATGCTTCGAATGCCAGAGCTCTATCGTTGGGATGTACTGCCTTGTTGATAAGATTGAAAAGATTATCACCCACTTGCAGTTTTTGACCGAACATATCCTGATGGTTAGGGCTGATATATATCAATTGGCTCATGTCGTCGGAAAGTAACCAAAATACACCTCCCACATTGTCGATAATCTGCCGGAACATTTCCTGTTTCTCTATCTGTTTGGCTTGCTTGTATACGTTGGTTACATCGCGGCACGAAGCATATACCAATCCGCCTGAGGGCATGCTGTTCCATTCCAGGTAGCGATAATCTCCCTTTTTAGTACGGTATCGGTTCGTGAAATTACCAATAGTGCGATGATTACTGAGCTGTTCCATTGCCTCTATCGTGCGTTTCTGATCGTCGGGATGTACAAGATCAAGATAATTGGACAATTCGAGTTCATTAATCGTATAACCCAGGATGTGTTGCCAGGCTTTGTTCAGTTTGAGAAAATGTCCCGACATATCAGCAATGCAGAACAAGTCGAGGTTAAGATCGAAAAAGGTTTCCAGGTCTTCACTGTGTGATTTGTAGGTTGTAATATCCACAAATACTGTCAGTAGCATACCTTCCATTTTGCTGGTCGACACCGAATACCAATTGCCGTTTTCAGGGCGATACAGTTCGTACTGCCAGTTTCCTCCCGATTCAAATATTTCGGTATAAAGTTGGTGAAGTTCACCCGTTTTAAAAAGTTCCTTAACGCTCAAACCGCCGGGATGACGTTCATTCAAACCAGTAATAGATAAAAACGCATCGTTTACTTCCGAAAATACGAGATCGGTAAGTTTTCCATCCTCATCACTGATCATCGAATACAACGCCATTCCAAAAGGTGATTTCAGGATGATGTTCATGCAGCTATCTGTTGTTAAATCCATAGGTGTTGTGTTTGCTGAATGAAAGGATAGTAAGATTAACAGCATTCATTGACAAAATGCAACAAATCAGGCGCTAAAATAAGTGAAATTGTCGTAGCATCAAAACGTTTCACCCTGAAATGTGGATAAAAAACTATTTTTCGTCAAATTTGTTGTATAGTATCCGAAGTATCTTGAGATGCAAACGATTGCAATTGATTTTCAACTGAAAACAATTACTTAGGGATATCAACTAATTTTACTTTCACTAATATTAACCTGCTGAAGCCTGGTTTAAATTTTCACATTTATAGCAGCGCAGAAGCGAAAATATTTATGCGTATGAAAAAAACATTTTTACCTCTTTTGATGCTTGTACTTGCATGTAGTATTTTTACTGCTAAGGCTTTAGTACCACCTTCTGTACCCGGTTGGTACAATCTTCAATGGCCTGCTTCTGGTGAAGTGCAGGCTGGTGGAACGTTTACAGTTTATGCACAGGTTTGGATGGAAGGCGTGACCGAAGCAGCCGGACAAGGGGCTGGTATGCAGGCCTGGATAGGTGTAAGTACCGAAAATACAAACCCCTCAACATGGACCAACTGGATTTCTGCCAGCTTTAATACCAATTCTGGAAATAATGATGAATTCATGGCAAATATCGCCACTGGGTTGAGTGCAGGAACCTACTATTACGCCAGTCGTTTTCAGTACAACGATGGTGCGTTTGTGTATGGCGGAACAGGGGGGCCCTGGACGGGTACCGGAAGCAATTCAGGTGTACTTACGGTTACAGCAGCTCCTCCGGTACCTCAGATTGAATGGGCTAATCTGCAATGGCCGGGTACAGGCAATATTACCCCGGGCACCAGCTACGACGTATATGCACAGGTCTACAAAGGAGGTGTAACCGAAGCTGCCGGTCAGGGTGCAGGTATTCAGGTATGGATAGGAGTTAGCACTACTGATACCAATCCTTCAAGCTGGACAAACTGGATATCGGCAGCTTATCATGCCGATAATGGCAACAACGATGAGTACAAGGCAACTATCGCAACCGGTTTGGCCGAAGGTACCTATTTTTATGCAAGCCGTTTCCAACTCGGGACTGCAGCGTATGTATACGGTGGATTCAGGGATGGTTTCTGGGATGGAACTACGAATGTAAATGGAGTGCTGGTAGTATCCAATAGTCCTGTTTCCGGACTCACTGCTTCGAAAAACGATGAATTGAATGTATTTGTAAACGCAACCCGTCAGTTGGAGGTAGTTCAAAGCGGACAGGAACTGAGTGAAACCATTTCGGTATTCAGTTTGTCGGGACAATTGCTGAACAACCAACGCAGCAATGGAACTGTAACGACCCTTAACTTCAGTTTTGAGCCGGGCATGTACCTGGTGAAAGCCGGAACGCTCACCCGCAAACTGATTGTTCGTTAAAAGAAGACTGATTGAAATAGAATTAAGAAGCCCCCGTCGTAAAAAGCGGGGGTTTTTAGTTTCCATATTTCTCTGTTTAATAGTTAGTTGAGTTGACGGCTGTATTCACTAAAAAATATTTTCTGTTTTTTTGAAATAAAATGAAGATTCACTTGGAAAGTTTCAACGAAATAATTTATCTTTGTGAACTTATTTTATTAAAATAAGTTATAATTAACGTTACTAAGCTAAGTTTTCAGGGAATGTCGATGCCCGTATC
>JANJXE010000403.1 GCA_024709185.1 Paludibacter sp. | reverse complement strand
GTCGAGTCGTCCATATCCGTTTCCATGACCTATAATCCGCTCGAAAACCTGGAAAAAGTTAATCCATTGTACGGCTTCGATAAACGACGATGGTGCCCTGGTAATGATATTTCGGCACGAATCGGCAATAATCTCGTAGTTTTCTCTTAATTCTTTATCGGCTTCGTTTGCCGCCAGTATTTCTGCCGAGTTAGCATATTTTTCAATAAATCGGATGATTGATTCACAAACTATTTCCGAAGCATTCAGGTAGGCCGCACTTTTAGTGTTTCCATTTTTCTCAAAGCGGGCTTTATTCGTCCGGACTTTATCTAAAATACCTCCCCAACCCAATTCAAGCCCAATGCTTAAATCGGGACAGGTGTGTGTAAAACTAATGCCTCCGGCTCCTAACTCACGTGCCTTAAATCCTAATTTCTGATTCTCTTCCGGGTATTGAAAGTACCGCGCTTCATCCAGTTGCCAGTTAAATTCACCGGTAATTCTTTCGTAGGATGTATCAAAACAGGTGTATTATCCAGAAAAAAAGATTAATCTTCAGCAAAATTATATTCATCGTAACTAAACCCATTTACTTTTGATGGCATTTGACTTGCATACGGAAATGGCTGCCCGTTATCGACCCTGCAATTATGATCGCCACAATTTATGCGCTCATTGGCTGCGGATGCGGTTTCGCCGGTAGCAGGACTAAAAGCTGCTGCTTTTCCTGACCAATGGTATACCAAAAACTCAGGATTATCAACATACAAATCGCGTTTGTGATTTTGAGCCAGAAACAAGTTACGTTCGTGCAATTTTTGTATCCGTTTATTTTTGATAAAAATTAAATTTGTTTTCATGATCTTTTTTAATAAATTTATTTTGATATGGTAATAGATATTCCTTTTTATTTAATAATCAACTTTTTTATAACATCCCCGTTGTTAGTTTGAATATAAACCAAATACATACCTTTATACCAATTATTTACAGGTATATTCAACGGTTCGCTGTCTTTTTTCAAAATTGAATATACTTTTTTTCCATCCAGGGTGAAAACAGAAACTTGTGAATTTAGTTGAACATTTGAAAGCGTGATTTGGACGGAGGCCGGATTTGGGTAAATTGAAATTTCATATTTAGGGTTTTCCAAATCTGTGAATAATCCCGGTGCCTTGAATCCGCCAAGAACCAGACTAACTTTGTCTATGAATGTAGTATTGTCAGTGGTAAGTACATTTGCAAACATTATTCTATGAGTTCCTGCTGTAGCTATAAAACTATCTGTAAAATAGTACCCGAAATTTGAAGATGATTTAGGTATGATATTGCCAATTAGAACATCGTCAAAATACACATTGAATGATTGAGTTTCAGTATTACTGGATCTGTAGGCAGCATAGAAACTAATTTTATAAGATCCAGCAGCAAATGTAAAATCTTGATAAATTCTTCCGGCGCGTTGTAAGAATGCAGTTTGTGCCCCCTCAGGCGCTACTGGCGCACCCCAGGCACTACCGTTCTTTTGAACTCCACTTGACCCATTAGCTTCTGAGAGAAACGACCAACCAGATGTAAATGGAGCATATTGGAATGTTGTTGTAGCAGGTGTTTCAAATCCTCCATTAGCAAGAGTTGTTTGCAATACAATATCAACTGCATCAATGAACGCTGTTTGATCGGTAGTCTCAGTTCCAACAAACTTAATCGTATGAGAACCAGCAGTAGCCGTGAATGCACTTGTCCAATAATAAGTCCATGCCGTAGCAGAAGCAGGAGTAACAGTGGCAATAAGTGTGTCATCGTAATACACCTTGAAAGTTTGTGAGTTACCGTTTCTTTTAGAGGCAAAGAAACCTATTTTATAACTACCTGCATTAAAACTCACATTTTGAGTAATAACACCTGTCTTTTGTATAAATGCCGTTTGTACACCTTCTGGTGCGGTCGGCGCACCCCATGCACTTCCATTGCGTTGTACTCCACTATTAATGTCAAAGTTCCAACCATTGGTCACAGGACCATATTGATAAGTTGTTGTTACTGGAGACTCAAAACATCCGTTAACGACACCTTCAGGGGCAGTAAAATCATAATTGAAACGACGGTCGGGCGCTGAATCACCGTCCGTAAAAAAGCTGGTTATATCATCCAATTGTTGTGGATTATCAGCCCAATGAAAATAAAACTGAGGAGTCGTACTACTCAACCCAATAGTAGTTCTAGGTATACTCAATTCCATTTGGTCACCAGATACACGATAAGGTACCGTAACCGGATTAGCCCAACTTGTGCCATTCCATTTTTTCAACGTTGTTTGTGTTGAATCAGTTATACCCAGATTTACTACATAGTCATAACCTTCCCAACCGGTTGTTTTGTTTTTATCCACATCAATAAAGAGCAACATCCAGTTTGAATCGGAAAATGGAGTAAGGTTCTGTGCAGTCTTCACATAAAAACTGATATTATTTTGGTCATAAGTCACCTTGCTGGTAATAATATCGTTTCTTCCTGTAGTATTCGAATAAAACAAATTTCCACATCCTGGATGGTTACGATGAAAAGTATCTCCTTTAACATCTCTAAATTCGTTAAGGATAGTGTTCCAATCTGTAAAAACGCCATCGATACTTATACCATTAAAACTTTGTTGCAAGGGAGAAGGTCTTACCCCTTTGTATTTCCTGATATTCTGAGCCATCTGCATATAATAGTTGTCAGT
>JANJXE010000400.1 GCA_024709185.1 Paludibacter sp. | reverse complement strand
CACTCAACGATGTGTTACCACGGATTGAAATGGAGTTGGTTGATCCGGGTTGTCCATCCATTGCAGTAACTACAACGCCTGAAACTTTCCCTTTCAGGGCATCTCCTATATTGAGAATTACCCGTTCCCTCGTTACATCAGAATTGACAGAACTTACAGATCCGGAAACATCGATTTTTCGTTGAGTTCCATACCCCACAACAACCAGTTCATCAATCAGTTTTGATGACTCGTACATTTTTATCACTTTACCATTGGCTGCTGTAGCACTCAATTCCTGAGTGACAAAACCAACATAGGTAAGTACCAACGTTTTGCCTGATGGAACTCTGATTGAAAACTCCCCATTAAAATCGGTCGTTGTTCCTGTTGAGGTTCCCTTGACAATAACACTGACTCCAATTAATGGCTGATCATCTTCGTCAATAATTTTTGCCTTAATGGTTTGTTGAGCCTGGGCAAACAGATTTTCAATGTTTAGGGGAATGCTTACAGTCAGAAACACGAGGAGTACTTTTAATAAAAAGTGTCTTTTTTTGTGATTTTTGCTTGACATAGGATTATATTTAAAGTTATTGAAGGCGATAGAATTCACATGGCGAAAGTAAGTGAAATACTTAAATTGTAAAGTATGTTTACATTTCAAAATAGTATGATACAAGTATTTTTATTCCAGATAAAATAATTCGTTGAGCTCTACAGTCACTGGTGAGTTGTCTGTATTAGTTTCCATTATATCAGCCATATAGGCCCACCATTTTTGCACAATTTGTTCGTTACCGAGGTCTTGTGAACCAGCTTTTCCAATATTTTTTTGTGTTGCAAAAAGTATATTGGTTTCCTGATCCCAAAAAATGGAATAGTCATAAACCCCGCTCTCGTGAATAAGTTGTTTCAATTCAGGCCAGATTTCGTTGTGACGTTTTTCGTACTCATTCTCAAATCCTGGTTTAAGGTACATTTTAAAAGCTTTGCGTGTCATAGGTGTTTTTTTTATTGATAACTTAATACTATAATAGTACTCTCAGGTGTGGTCATTTCAAAAGTCAGTACATAGGATTCAGTTTTATTCATGACTATTCCTTTTACGTCTAGTAATGTGAGCGAGTTTTGCCACATGTCAACATAGCTATCCCAATTTTGAGATAAAAGCTCTGTCGCTATAGAGTAATTATTTGTCAGGTTTCTGAACCCGGTTGTGTAACCGGGTTTGTCTTTTAATAATGGATTCAGAATGCCTTCTTTTTCAAGGTCATTACGTAAATTAAAACTGATTGAATTTGAGTTGGTAAGCGACGCCCTGCTGCTACGTTTAACTACGAAGGGAATAATTTCTTTGGGAATTTCTATTGAAACTTCATATGTGTCAATGTTGGTTCTTTCGGGATGAAAAGAGCTTACAAGTAAATATGCTTTGTCTTTAAAAACACTTAAAAGAGCGGTTTGGATTGTTTTGTCGTATGTGTTCTTCTTTGTTGAAGGTATTAGCCGGAAAGATTCTCCTCCTTTCATATATTCCAACACACTATAACCCCATAGTTGACTGTTTGGAATAGTAATGCTTTTGTTACCCGGAATTTTTACGTGATCCAACATATTCCAGTGAAAAATCTGTGATACACCACTTGCGTACAGATTTATCAACATATTCAGATTCATTGCATTCCCAAATGCATCAGGATTGTCGGTTCGTGGTTGAGCACTCCAGTCAGCTATAGCACCGTATTCATGTATTTCGCGGGTAAATTGCTTATATCCCTGAATACTATCTCTCAAAAAGTCCCAGTATTCTGTTGCACCCGAAACAATTTTGGTCAAATCATTTTTTTCAAAATAATACCTTGAAATGGCTGCATATGGAATGGCTTTATTGGGTTTGCCCGATTGCCGGTTAATACCATTGGCTGCATGATAAAACAGATTATATGTGTTAATATTATGCAATTTTTTTACATTATTTACGCTGACAGAAGCTACATTATACAAACCTAATCGAGCTTCAGGCAACACTTCTTCAATGGCAGCTGCAGCATAATCGTAATGAGTGATAAATTGATCTTCGGTTCCGGCAAACCGTTCTCTTCCATTCATTTCGGTGCCAATTCTAAATCGAAGCCGGTTGGCTTTTTCTTCACCTAGCAGTTCTTTAAGGGTGAAACAAAGTTCTTTTACTGTACTATACCATTCCTGTGGATTGTCAGGTGGAGCAACCTGACCGAATGAACCAATTACCGGTGTTTGGGTTAAACACCAGGGCACATTGTCGAGTACAATCGTAAAATCAGTATACCCATTGTCAAGATATGGTTGTAAGCGGTTTCTGATTAACTCTTTGCGAAAAGCAAGAGATCCATCCTTTTTTCGATATACAAAATCGTACTCTGAGAGTAGATTTATCGCGGCGGTATCATTTGCACTCATCGTCGATTTTTTCATCGTACCATCGTCATTCACTCCGGTTTTTCGTGGTAAAACAAGTCCCGGGTAGGCATCGGTACCACCAAGTATTCGTACAACAGATAACCTGTCGGCAAAAAGTACCTCTTTGGGAAAAGGACGTTTCTTGTAGGAGAAATCAGTATCAAAAAAGTATTCCGGAACTTCATCCAGCCAAATTCCTTCCTGAAGATATGGACCCAATACGGGCTGATTTCGCCAAAACGGTTTTAATTCACCTAAATAAACATGTGACGATTGTGCACAAATATTTGCAAGTTGCAGGTATATGGCAATAAAAACAGCAGTTCGTTTCATCCTTTTTTTACAAATTTGTTAGTAGTATTCTTCGTAATTGTATGTTTGTTGGCGACTCAGCATTCGTAACATATATTTTTAACCTGTATTTACCTTCCGATAATTTCATTTTACCTGCTTTCAGCCTTCCCCATGTCTGTGGATATGCAGCAGGAAATCTGTCAACCCTATCGTGATTGGGTAGACGTTTGGATAAAAACGGAGGTAATGTCCGACTGATAGTGCTGTTATTACATTCTATTCCAATGAGTACATTTTGATTATAACCCACTGTGGCGTATTCAATTTCAAATTGATATTTCCCTTTTCTTCGCACATCTATATCAATACAAAGGGAATCGGAAATATTTTCAAAACCATTCACCCAATTATCATTAGGCGCACCATGTATTTTTAATCCGCCATGAAGTTTACCATCGGTAGCAGCAATTCTAACTTCAGGTGCATTTTCATAACCTATCGGAACAAGGACTTGCGAATTTATAGTTTGCGAAGTCTCCTTAAACCAGTTTTGGTAATTCAACAGCAAAGTCAAATGACCGGGATTGTTTTCATCATAAATGTTTCTTTTTTGCGAAGGGTCTTTAGCTAAATCGAAAAGCAGGATAGAATCTTTAACGACCGTAAGACATAAATCTCCTGTGCGCAGTGAACCTGTTACAGGGCTTAGTTTACCTGTATATCGGTGTGTAAACAGGTAGCGTTTCGGCAAACCTGCTTTCGGGTCGAAAAGGTTATTTTTTAAAGATACACCATCTACAGGAAAAGTAGAGTGTGTTCTTTTTATATTGCAAATATCCTGAATTGTTGGAAACAAATCAATTACCGAAGCCATCTGACTAATTTTTCCGGAAGGTATCGTGTTTTTCCAGTTGATTAAACAAGGTACCCGCACACCTCCTTCATGAACCTCACCTTTTGATCCCCGCATACTTCCATTGAAGCGTTCTACTCCTTTTAGTGCAGGCCCGTTATCCGAAAGAAAGATGATGATCGTGTTTTCTCTTAACTGTAATTCATCCAGCCTTTGAATAATTCTTCCGATATTATAATCCACATTTTCGACCATGCCATATACCGATGCAACTATTGCTCTTTCTGTAGCGTTTTTAATGGGCAATGATTGATCGTACTTGTCGAAATAGTGGTCGGGTACCTGAAATGGAGAATGTGGCGCATTATAGGGAACATAACAAAAAAACGGACGTTTTTTATTCTTCTCGATAAACCGGAGGGCAGCATCTGTAAAAATGTCGGTTATATACCCTTTGCCCTGAGTTCGCTTTTCGTTGTGTTGCAATTCCGGGTCGAAATAGTTGGCCCAGTGCCCTGATGTAAATCCCAGAAATTCGTCAAATCCCTGTCCGTTTGGTGAGTATGGGAAATATGCTCCATTATGCCATTTGCCAAAACAGCCTGTTGAATAGCCAACTTCTTTTAATACTTCTGCAATGGTGGTTTCTTCGGGATTCATATTTTCAAGTCCACTTTGTACAAAAATACTTCCGGTACGTAAATGATACCTTCCGGTAAGCAATGATGCACGGGTAGTGGCGCTTAATGGAGTTGCATAAAAACGTTCGAAAACGGCTGAACTGTTGAGTAATGAATTTAGTACAGGTGTATGAATATGTGTATTACCATTGGCTTGTACATCGCCCCATCCCTGATCGTCGGTAATAATTAAGACAATATTTGGCAACACGGTTTCATGAGCCACTTTTTTGCCGGCATTAAGTCCTAAAACAGGTGAAAATGCAAGTAATGAGCAACAGGTGTATTGTAGTTTTTTCATTTTAATTGATTCCAGCAACTAACCTTTATCTCTCCATTATAAGGAATTGTTTTTGCTTTCCACCTGAT
>JANJXE010000345.1 GCA_024709185.1 Paludibacter sp. | reverse complement strand
GCTTTCCGGCAGGCTTTTCTCTTCTGTTTTACTAATCTGAAACAGTTTTAAGCTGTTAGTTGTTCAATAATTTTTACAATTGCCGCATTTTTTCTTTAATTTATTTGTTTTTAGACGGCAATTTCCCCCAGCATTACCCTCAGGGATGTGTGGGAGTGGTAGAGAAGTTGTCCCACCAGGATTCGAACCTAGACTGACTGAACCAAAATCAGGAGTGCTACCATTACACCATGGGACAAACAAGTGCTTTTGTTAAAAAGCGGGGGCAAAGATAAAACTATTTTTCGATACTCACAATAAAAAACCGGAAAAACAAAGCGGTTTTTATTAGTCTGCGAGGATTAAATAGTAGTTTTTTCGCCCTTTTTGTGCTAAAATGTAACGATTGTTCAATAAATGAGCCGTATTCAGCAGATCGTCGCCGATGCTAATCTTCTCTTTATTAATGCTTACACCGCCCGATTGAACTAGTTTACGCAACTCTCCCTTTGAAGGAAATACTTCCGCATGTTCTGTCAGCAGGTCAATGATTTTTACACCTTCTTTGAACAAGGCACGGGATACCCGAAACTGTGGTACACCTTCGAAAACAGCCAGCAGGGTGTCTTCATCAAGTTTGCGAAGTGCATCAGAGGTTGCATTTCCAAATAAAATGCCTGAAGCCTCCACCGCAGCGTCGTAATCTTCCCGCGAATGTACCATAACAGTCACTTCTTCGGCAAGGCGCTTCTGAAGCAAACGCAAATGCGGGGCCTGAGTGTGTTCTGCAACCAGTGCCTCGGTTTCCTCCTTCGGGATGGATGTAAATATCTTGATGTATTTCTCCGCATCGGTATCGCTTACGTTGAGCCAGAACTGAAAGAATTTGTAAGGTGATGTGTACCTTCTATCCAGCCAAACATTACCACTTTCGGTTTTACCAAACTTTCCACCATCGGCTTTGGTAATCAGCGGACAAACCAACGCAAAGGCATCGCCATCGGTCTTGCGACGAATAAGCTCGGTTCCCGTAGTGATATTTCCCCATTGATCCGATCCTCCCATCTGGAGTTTACAGTTTTTATGCTGATTCAGCCACAGGAAATCGTAGCCCTGCAACAACTGGTACGAAAATTCGGTAAAGGACATTCCCACACTCGACTCGGCACTCAGGCGTTTTTTCACCGAATCCTTGGCCATCATGTAATTAACGGTAATGTGCTTGCCTATGTCGCGGATAAAATCGAGGAAGGTGTATTCCTTCATCCAGTCGTAATTGTTTACAAGCTCGGCGGCATTGGGTGCATCGCTTTCGAAATCGAGAAATTTGGATAGTTGCTTTTTGATGCTTTCCTGGTTGTGACGCAGGGCTGCCTCGTCGAGCAGGTTGCGCTCGGCAGATTTTCCGGATGGATCGCCTATCATTCCGGTAGCACCGCCTACCAGCGCAATGGGTTTGTGGCCGGCACGCTGAAAATGGCGAAGCATCATCACGCTCACCAGGTGACCAATGTGCAGCGAATCGGCCGTAGGGTCAATTCCCACATAAGCCGTAGTCATTTCCTTAGCCAGTTGCTCTTCGGTACCCGGCATCACGGTGTGAATCATGCCACGCCAGGTAAGTTCTTCTATAAAATTCATGTTGATATTATTTTTTGCGGGTGCAAAGATACATTTTTTTGGTCTATTTCAGAACGACTGCATATCCACCAGCCGGCGGTAATAGCCGTTCAGAGCAAGCAGTTCCTCGTGTTTGCCGCGCTCCACGATACGTCCTTCGTGCATAACACATATCTCATCGGCCTTTTTGATAGTCGAAAGTCGGTGTGCCACCACCAGCGTAGTGCGGTTCTGCATCAGGTGATCAAGCGCTTCCTGCACCATCTTTTCCGATTCGGTATCGAGGGCCGATGTAGCTTCATCGAGAATGAGCACCGGTGGATTTTTCAGGATGGCCCTGGCAATACTTATCCGCTGCCGCTGTCCGCCCGAAAGTTTACTTCCCCGGTCGCCAATGGTCGTTTGATAGCCATTTTCGGTTGCCATTATAAAATCATGCGCATTGGCAATTTTCGCAGCTTCCATCACCTGCTCTTGCGTGGCATTCTCCACCCCAAAAGCAATATTGTTGAAGAAAGTATCGTTGAACAGGATGGCTTCCTGGTTTACATTACCAATAAGTTTGCGAAGGTCATGTGCGTTTATATCCTTAATATTGATCCCATCAATCAGGATTTCGCCCTTCTCTACCTTATAGAATTTGGGAAACAAATCGATGAGCGTGGTTTTACCCGAGCCCGACTGACCTACCAGTGCCACTGTTTTACCTTTCGGAATCACCAGATTGATATCCTTCAGCACCCAATCGGCCCCGTAGCTAAAACTCAGGTTTCGGTATTCAATCTGATGTTCGAAACCTTTCAGCGGAACAGGGTTCACGGGATCAGGAATGCTATCGGCGGCATCGAGGATTTTATCAATACGTTCGAGAGCAGCCATCCCTTTTCGAACACCATACATAGCGCGGGAAAGGTCTTTGGCCGGATTGATAATGCTGTAAAAAATCACCAGGAAATAGATAAATTCGGCGGCATCGATACTGCTTTCTCCGCGAAGAATGAGCATGCCTCCGAACCAGAGCAGAAGGGCTATTACTACTGTACCCATAAATTCGCTGCTCGGAAAGGCCAGGTGATAGCGGAAAAGGATGTGGTTGAAGGTTTTGCGAATCTTCTCGTTGAGCAAAGCAAACCGATCCTGCACCTTTTTTTCCGCATTGAAGGCCTTTACCACCCGCAATCCACCAAGGGTTTCATCGAGTTGCGACAGCATCTCTCCCTGTTGCGCCTGAGCTTCGGCAGAAGATAGTTTCAGGTTCTTCCCCAGCCTTCCAATCATCCAGCCACTGATGGGAAGCAAAAGCAGCACAAAAGCCGTCATCTGCCAGCTCATCAGCATCAGCACAAGCAGGTAAATCGCAATCAACAGCGGATTCTTAAAAATCATTTCCACAGCGTTCACAATCGACACTTCCACCTCGGTAACATCGGCTGTCATGCGCGACATAATATCGCCTTTCCGTTCTTCTGTAAAATAACCAATGGGAAGCGATACAATTTTACGATACATTTGATTGCGGATATCGCGTACCACACCCGTGCGGATAGGCACTGTCATGCGTACTCCCAGGTAGGCCGCACCCACCTTGAAAGCAGTCATTACAATCAGGAAAAGCGCCACGAAAAACAGGGTCAGCACCGGACCGTGCACCATAATAAGGTTTTCAATCCACCAGTTCAGGTTATTTCCCACTGCATCGGCAATCGATTTTAGTGAATCGCCCCATGCCCATTCCCGGTAAATGATGCCCGTCTGACGAACGCCAAACAACATCTGCAAAATAGGAATGAGAGCTGCAAACGAAAACAGGCTGAAGATGGCTGATATAAAATTGAACAGCAAACTTAGACCAATGTAGTGTTTATAGCCGGGTAAAAATCGCCTGAAAATGGAGATTACGTTCATACGATAATGATTGTTTTTTCAACGGTCGTATGGAACTTGCATGCCAATAGTATCCTAACTTTGGATGTGAAGTAGTTATATGCTCGTTTCATATTCCGGTATAATTGCGCGGCGTGATTGCTTTCAGCTCATCCCGAACTGCCTCACTCACTTCCAGC
This sequence comes from Paludibacter sp., assembly GCA_024709185.1. Classification (GTDB taxonomy): domain Bacteria; phylum Bacteroidota; class Bacteroidia; order Bacteroidales; family Paludibacteraceae; genus Paludibacter. The sequence goes on along the minus strand of JANJXE010000345.1, from coordinate 5,344 downwards.
GTTTCAATAAAAGCACGAATCGATTGGCCGGTAATGGCTTCGTTGGTGCGGGTAAGGGCTTTCAATGCTTCATACGGCGAAGGATAATTTTCGCGTCGAAGAATGGTTTGAATACCTTCGGCCACCACCGCCCAGTTGGCATCCAGATCGTGGTAGATAGCTGCTTCGTTCAGCAACAACTTACCCAATCCTTTTACAATACTTTGCGTGGCAATAAGGGTATGCGCAAAAGGCACTCCCACATTCCTCAGTACAGTGCTGTCGGTAAGGTCGCGTTGTAACCGCGACACCGGAAGTTTTTCAGCCATGTACGAATACAGGGCATTGGCAATTCCCAGATTTCCCTCGGCATTTTCAAAATCAATAGGATTCACCTTGTGCGGCATAGCGGATGATCCCACTTCGCCGGCTTTGATTTTTTGCTTGAAATATTCCATCGAAACATAGGTCCACACATCGCGGCACAAGTCGATAAGAATGGTATTCAGTCGCTTCATGGCATCGAACTGTGCTGCGAGGTAGTCGTAGTTGGAAATCTGGGTAGTCCATTGTTCGCGCTCCAAACCCAGCTTATCGGCTAAAAATTCATTGCCAAACTGTTTCCAGTCGAACGCCGGATAGGCCACGGCATGGGCGTTGAAATTTCCGGTGGCACCGCCAAACTTAGCTGCATGAGGAATTGCTTTCAGCGCTTCCAGCTGCCGTTCGAGACGGTTAACAAACACCATTATCTCCTTCCCCAATCGTGTGGGAGAAGCAGGCTGACCATGTGTTTTGGCCAGCATAGCCACACTGGCCCATTCACCAGCCTGATTTTTCAACAATGCAATCAACTGTTCCATTTCGGGATAATACACTTTTTCGAGGGCTTCCCGTATCGAAAGAGGCACAGCGGTATTGTTAATATCCTGAGAAGTTAAACCAAAGTGTATAAATTCTTTATATTCCTGCAAACCCAGCTGGTCGAATTTTTCCTTGATAAAGTACTCCACCGCTTTCACATCGTGGTTGGTCACTTTTTCGATATCTTTAACTGCCTGAGCATCGTCGAGACTGAATTGCCGGTATACCTCGCGCAGGGGATTGAAGAGGTGCTCACCAACATTTGCAAGCTGAGGCAGGGGCAACTGGCACAGGGCAATAAAATACTCAATTTCAACCTGCACACGATAGCGAATCAGTGCATATTCGGAGAAAAACGCTGCGTAAGGTTCCGTTTTCGAACGGTAACGCCCATCGGCAGGCGCAATGGCGGTGAGTAGGGAAAGCTTCATAGGATATAATCTGTATGGAAAGGACTGCAAAGGTAAGCATTTCGGCCGGAAGTAAAAAGTAAATTGCCGGTATTGTGTACTGAAAACTTTTCGTTACCTTTGTTCATTCAATTTGCTATTTAACACATATTCAAACTTGTTAAACACGCATCCCGACAGCTCCCTGACAGGCTGGGTATGTATGCGGGTAAGCAGTTTAACAACACTATGTTAGTATGAAAAGAGCATGTAAATACTTTACGACCAAGGTTATAGTAATACCGGCATGCGAGTTCCATGCGACCATTAAAAAAACAATTATTTCCGTATGAAATACATCAAAATCCATAAAGAAGGCCGGCTGATACTCCTGATGTTGTTGTTTATCCTTTTCTGCATCAACATCTTCATTTACCTCCGCTTCCCCAATTTCATGTTTGCCCTCACCACGATTATTTCGGGGGGTATCATGGTGTTTCTCACCTACTTCTTCCGCAATCCGACCCGGGTGGTCGAGATTGATGACCCAAGTTTGATTGTGGCACCGGCCGATGGCACGGTAGTGGCTGTTGAAACTGTAGAAGAACATGAATATTTCGGTGACAAGCGATTGCAGATATCTATTTTCATGTCGGTGTTCGATGTGCATGCCAACTGGTATCCTGTAGCCGGAAAAGTTATAATGACCAAGCATCATAAAGGTCGCCACGTTGCCGCTTACCTGCCCAAATCGAGTCACGAAAACGAACGATCGACAGTGGTAATTGAGACAGAAGGTAAAACGCAGATTTTGCTTCGTCAGATTGCCGGTGCGCTGGCACGCAGGATTGTAACCTACGCTCATGCCGGAAGGCCTTGTCACCTTAACGAGCACCTTGGATTTATAAAATTTGGCTCGCGGGTGGATTTATTTCTACCCATCGATACAGAAGTATATGTTCAGGTAGGAGAAGAAACAACGGGTAACGAAACTATTTTAGCACGATTAAACGAATAAACAGATATGGAACGATTCGACGAATTATTTAAAAAATACAACTGCGAATTGCAGGATGATCAGGTAAAAAAGGAAGTTGAGCAGATGCTGGCTGATCACTTTGCCGAAAACAACAACTCTGAAGTATACGCAACCTGCCTCAGCCTTATCGATCTTACATCGCTTAACGGCACCGACACCGAAAAGCAGATTGTTGACATGACGCAGAAAGTGAACGAGTTTAAAACGCATTTTCCATCCCTGCCAAACGTAGGTGCTATCTGTGTGTACCCATCGATGGTGCCCGTGGTGAAGAAAAACCTGATCCCCAAAATTGGCATTGCTTCGGTGGCCGCCGGTTTTCCGGCATCGCAAACTTTTATTGAAGTCAAAATTGCTGAAACATCAATGGCTGTGATGGAAGGAGCCAGTGAAATTGATGTGGTAATTTCGATTGGAAAGTTTCTGAGTGGTCAATACGAAGAAGTTCGGGAGGAATTACAGGAAATTAAAGCAGCTTGTCGCGGATCACATCTTAAGGTAATTATTGAAAGCGGCGCACTTCTATCGGCAACAAACATAAAAAAAGCTTCGGTACTATCGATGTCGGCCGGTGCTGATTTTATCAAAACATCTACAGGAAAAATTCCCGTTGCTGCTACACCCGAAGCGACCTATATCATGTGCTCAGCTATTAGGGAATGGCACGAACATACCGGTGAAAAAATCGGTTACAAACCTGCAGGAGGCATTGTTACCACCGAAGATGCAGTTAAACATTATACGATTGTGAAAGAAGTTTTGGGAGAAGAATGGCTGAACAACAAGCTGTTCCGCATTGGAGCCAGCAGGCTGGCGAATAATCTGCTATCGGATATTACCGGAAAAGAGGTAAAGTATTTTTAGAGTTTTAGCAGGCAAGGTTCCTAAGAACAACCCGATTCGATACGAAACCGGACACTAAGGGCTTATTTTTTTCGCTCTACTGCATATTCAGCACAGACAATCAGGGCTTGCTTCACTTCGCTGTCGGTGAAACCGGCAAGAGCTTCGATTGCTTTTGTTTTGTACAGCTGCATACATTCCTGAGCGTAGGCGAGGCCGCCATTATCAATGGCAAAGCGGGTTACCATATCGATGTTTTCTTCCGAGAAATCGCGCAAACCGATTATCGTGAAAATTTTGTTTCGCATTTCATCCGAACTGTTTTTCAATGCATAAATCAGTGGAAGGGTTACTTTTCCATCACGAAGGTCATTACCGGTAGGCTTTCCGATTTCAATGTTTGGATAATAATCGAATACATCGTCTTTTATCTGGAAGCACATCCCCAGGTATTCTCCGTACAGGCGCAATTGCTCACGTTGTTCAGCATTGGCACCCGCAGCCGACGCTCCCACTTCGCAGCAGGCAGCAAAAAGATAAGCTGTTTTTTTACGAATAATATCAAAATATTGTGTCTCCGAGATCTTTGTATTTTGAGTAGAAGTAAGCTGCAAAAGTTCGCCATCGGCCAGTTCCATGGCTATGCCTGAAAGAATCGCCATAATATCTACTGTACGTGTCAACGCCACCTGACGCAACGCCCCCGCAAGCATATAATCGCCCGAAAGAACCGCTACTTTGTTGCCCCATCGGGCATTCACCGACTGAGCACCGCGGCGTTCGTGGGTATCGTCCACCACATCGTCATGAATAAGGGTAGCAGTATGCAACAGCTCCAGCGCAATAGCCCCGTGAATGGCAGCCGGTGTTACCGGACCCAGCATTTTTGCAGATAAAAGTGCGAGCATTGGACGCAGACGTTTGCCCATATTCATGAACACATACTCATTAACTCCCTTTAGCAGAGTGTTTTCGGTATGCAGACTATTGACAAGGGTAGTGTCGAATAAATCCAGCTCGGGACGAATGGCGTTTTTTACTAATTCTATAGGATTCATGGAAGTTATTACTTCATTCGGTTGCAAAAGTACTCTTTTTTATGTACCAAGGTTCAAATTCAGTTGAAAAATGTCATTATTTTAGTTACTTTTACATTCTCAAAAACGATTAATTGAACGCAGGAACAGACAAAACTGTTCAGCAATACTTCAAAAAAAATGAAAAAACTATTTCTTATCGATGCATACGCAATTATATACCGGGCGTACTATGCATTTATACGCGCACCACGGATTAATTCCAAAGGCTTGAACACATCGGCTATCTATGGATTTGTTAACACACTCGATGATGTACTGAAACGCGAACAACCTACTCACATTGCGGTGTGCTTCGATCCTCCCGGGCCCACTTTCCGCCACGATGCCTTTGAAGCCTATAATATCCCTATACTGGAAGTGATGGGTTTCGAAGCCGATGATGTGATCGGAACCCTGGCCCGTAAAGCTGATGAAGCAGGTTTTCAGGTATTTATGCTCACTCCGGATAAGGATTACGGACAGTTGGTATCGCAAAATGTTTTCATGTACCGACCACGGCATACCGGTGGTTTTGAAGTGATGGGCCCTGCTGAAATCAAGGCGAAATACGATTTGGAAAGTCACCTGCAGGTTATTGATTTACTGGGCTTAATGGGCGACACATCTGACAACATCCCCGGCTGTCCGGGTGTGGGTGAAAAAACGGCAATTAAGTTGCTCAAAGAATTTGGAAGTATCGATGCCCTGCTGGAACGGACCAACGAGTTGAAGGGTACGTTGAAACAAAAGGTAGAGGATAACAAAGAGCAGATTTTGTTTTCGCGCTTTCTGGCTACTATTAAAACCGATGTGCCAGTCGAATTAGATGAAACATCGCTACAAGTGGAGCCTGTAAATGAAGACGCACTGAAAGTTTTGTTTGATGAGCTGGAATTCCGCACCATGTCGGCCAATAAGTTCGGTAATGTATTCACTTCGCTCCCACCGGATCAACCGGTAAACCGCATACAGTTTTCGCCGGCAAAAAAGGAACATGGGCAGATGTCGCTGTTTGATGAGCCAGAGGATACGTTGGGAAGTAAGGATGCTACTCAACTCACTATTGTGACGGGCAACACTACCGGAGCGTCAGTTGCTGATGGAGCTTCAGGGCGTTCGGGCAACCAAAATATTTACAGCACGCCTCATAC
>JANJXE010000330.1 GCA_024709185.1 Paludibacter sp. | reverse complement strand
CCATGTGTATTGGTGCCAATAAATCCCTGGCCGATGCAGATGCGCTTAGCGCTTTCGTGAACTGCAGCTCCTATGCGTTTCTGCGAATCATCCATTCGTACATTGGCAGCACGAAAATTACTGTCGGTCACCAACAACCGTCGCATATCGAGCCAGGCATGGTCGATGCCGCGTTCGGTGAAATAAGCCGAAACTATGCGGGTGGAAAGTATCTCTCCATACGATACCAGTCGGTCGTACCAACGGTCGTAATCATCACCTGCATTATCGATTATCACCTTTTTTAGTTCGTCGATATCGCCGCGAATGGCATTCAATCCATTGTCGGCATTTTCGAACAAGTCTGCAATAATTTCTGCATGATACGCTTCCACTTCCTGTAGTTTATGCAGGGCTGCATCGTCGTTGCCCTTCATAAAATGAGCGAGCACTTCTTCCATGGCATTGGTGGTTTTTCCCATTGCCGAAATCACAATGAACAACTCGTCCTGAACTTCCGAAACAATTGAAACGATGTTACGGACTCCTTCTGCTGAGCGCACCGAGGCACCTCCGAATTTGTAAACCTTCATATCCGTGTTTTTTATGTTTAATTTCAGAATCCTTTCTACTGATGCAAATTCAGCATCCCGGATGTAAAAATGAATTGACTGCAAAGATACACTTTTTTACAAATTGCAAAGGTTTAACACTTGCCAACTTGTAAAGAAATCAAAGATGTTGTAAATTTGAACGCTCAGCGCGCATCATAGATTATACAAGTTTAAACGCAAATCCCCTCTTAACCCCACCCATTAATCATTAATCATTAATCATTAATCATTAATCATTAAACATTATAAATTGTGTCTGCCCTTCAACTCCATAGCTCCCAATACCTCGATATCTACTCCGCACAAACCGATACCGAGCTTACCCTGCCGGTGCTCGAAGGGGTACGGGCTGGTTTTCCATCGCCTGCAGCCGATTTTATCGACCTGTCGATCGACCTTAACCGGCATCTGATTCGCCATCCTTCGGCTACTTTTTACGCCCGTGCGAAGGGTAACTCGATGCGCGATGCGGGTATTTTCGACGGCGACCTGTTGATTGTGGATAAAAGTCTGGAACCCGCCGATGGGAAAATAGCCATTTGTTACCTCGATGGGGAGTTCACGGTGAAGCGAATCCGTAAGGATGATACCGGTGTGTGGCTGGTTGCGGCCAACGATAATTTTAAACCTATCCAACTGCGGGAGGGAAATAGTTTGACCATTTGGGGGATAGTGACGCATGTGATAAAAACGATGTGACCTTTTAATGATTAATGATTAATGATTAATGATTAATGGGTGGGGTTAAGAGGGGATTTACGTTTAAATCTGTTAGAATCAAGGGTTGATGGTTGCGTTAGTGGATTGTAATAATTTTTATGCTTCCTGTGAGCGGGTGTTTAACCCTTCGCTCATTGGAAAGCCGGTCGTGGTGCTCTCCAACAACGACGGCTGTGTGATTGCGCGTTCCAACGAAGCCAAAGCCCTGGGCATTCCCATGGGAGCACCGGCTTTCAAGCACCGCGAACTCTTTGAGCGTCATCAGGTTGCAGTGTTTTCGTCGAATTTTGCGCTCTACGGTGACATGAGCAACCGGGTGATGGAGATTCTGGGCACCTTTTGTCCTTCCATGGAGATTTATAGTATCGACGAGGCTTTCCTCGATTTTTCGGGTTTTGAGTTGCACGACCTGGATACCCTTGGCCGTACAATGAAACAACAGGTACAGCAGTGGACCGGCATCCCCATCTCGGTGGGATTTGCGCCCACTAAAGCTCTCGCCAAGGCTGCAAACCGCATTGCTAAAAAGTTTCCGGAACGCACAGGGGGGGTGTACAGCATTACGACGGAAGAACAACGCGTAAAAGCCCTTAAGTGGTTGAAGATAGAAGATGTGTGGGGCATCGGTCGCCGCTACGCCCGCCGTCTGCAGGAAATGAAGGTGCTCACCGCCTGGGATTTTACGCAACTCTCTGATCGCTGGGTGCGGAGCATGATGACGGTGACGGGCCTCCGACTGAAACTCGACTTACAGGGCGAGCCAACGATTCAAATGGAGGATGTTCAGCCTAAAAAAAGCATAGCAACCACCCGTACTTTCGATTTCAACTATACCGATTTTAAACTTATCCGTGAACGGGTGGCCAGTTTTGCGGTGTCGTGCGCTGCCAAACTTCGCAAGCAAAAGGCCTGCTGCAATACCCTCATGGTGTTTGTGCATACCAATGGTTTCCGCGAGGATCAGCCCCAGTACAGCCGCAATATCGTGGTGAAGTTACCTTACGCTACCAGTTCCTCCATCGAAATTGTGAAATTTGCGGTGGCGGGCCTCGAACAAATCTACCGCGAAGGCTATGGCTATAAAAAAGCCGGGGTCATCGTCATGGATTTTACGCCCGAGGACAACCAGCAACTCACCATCTTCGAAAACCGTGATGCCAAACACATTAAGTTGATGAAAGCCGTGGATGCCCTCAATCATTCCTTTGGGATGCAAAAGGTTCGCTTAGCCTCGCAGGACCCCGGCCGCGTGTGGAAAATGAAGCAGGAAAAGTTGTCGCCCCGCTACACTACCAATATTAATGAGGTGCTGGTGATTAATTGCTAAACTTTGCTCCGATATCAATCAATTGCTAAACTTTGCTCTAATATTACTGAGGTGCTGGAAGTTAATTGCTAAACTTTATTCCGATGTAAAACGACCGGGGCAGCGATGGACCATACACGTAGCCTGCATCGCGGAATGCACCCTTGTCCAAATCCTTTTGATAGGCATTAAACAGATTCTTTACCCCGCCGCTCAGTTGTGCGGCAATTCCGTTGATACGCCAGTCGTACGATGCTTTCAGATTCAAATCGATGAAAGAAGGTGTAGTCTCGAGCCGGTCGGCAGCAATGTAACCTGCATAGTGAGGGGCCAGCATACTTCCTGTATACGTCCCCGTTGCATTCAGCAAGAGTTTTTTAGTCAGATTATAAGCAACCGTGAAATAGCCGTACTGATTGGGGGTACGTAGCATGCGACGCTCGGGAGCCACTGTTGCATCGTCCGACCAGCGTTCGGCTTCTTTGTACAGACTTTGTTGTAAGGTGTAACCCGCTTGTATCTGAAGGCTGGTGGTAGGAACAATTCTTCCTTCCAGGTTGATGCCACTTACCTGCGCACCCGATCCGTTTACCCGGTTCATGATGATGTTCCCATCGGCATTCATGCCCTGTTCCACCAAAATAAAGATGTCGTTGATGCGGGTGTTGAATCCTTCAATAAGAATATTGCTTTGTGCATTGCCAAGTTTGAAATAATAATCGAGCGATGTGCTGAAGGTATGCGAATACTCAGGACGGAGTCCATCCGGAATTTCTATCAGGCGCATGGTTCCACCCACTGCTTCCATGTGCAGATCTTCGTCGAAAGCCTGTGGCGCGCGGAAACCGGCTGCGTAAGAGCCTCTCCAGTTGAGTTCGGGAGTAAAATTGTATTTGAGATTCATGCGCGGACTGGCAACCACATGATCGAGCAGGTTATGCTTGTCGAATCGGCCCCCAATCAATAAATTCATCTTGTCGTTTTTCCATTCGTTTTGTACAAAAAGTCCGGCCGTACGGGTGGTTTGCAGCAGCGTTCGGTTATAGCCCGGCATCTGGTCGTTAATATTATCATACTGATATTCGAAACCGGTGGTAAACTCGGAAGGCATAAACCAAAGTCGTTCGAATTGGCGAACGTATTGTGCACCACCCACTGCAGTGGTGTTGGAAGTGTTTCCATAAGCATCCAAATCGAACTGCACGCCATAGTAACTGTTTCTCAATATGTTCTGAAGTGATACGTAAGCGTTTACCTTATGTTTAGTATCGTGACTATACCAGTTATACGCCAATCCACCTCCGTTAATTTCGTGTTCGAGCTGTTCGGTGATTTCGGTTTGGTGCGGTTGCAACTCAAATTTATTACCGCCCCGGCGGTATTCGTGAATATTGTGGTATTCGAGGGTAAGCTTACTTTGCGAACTCAGTCGGTAGTACGAACGCATACCGATGGTGTGGTTTTTCAACAAGGTAACTTCCGAATAGCCGTCCCCGTTGTGGTCATAGGGAAGTCGGTTGCGATAGGTGCCGTAGAGGTACATGCCCGCTTTGTTGTCGTCGGAAACCATCGAGGTATTCAGATTAACCGAATGATCGGGGGAGTTGCCGGTCATCTGCAGATTGTATGCAGCATTCATTGTGTTGTTCAATGCTTCTTTGGTGATGATGTTGATGGTGCCGGCAATTGCACTCGACCCGTAGAGTGCTGAGCCTCCACCGCGAACCACTTCCACCCGTTCGATCATGTTTACCGGGATTTGCTCCAAACCGTACACTCCGGCCAAAGCGCTGAAAATCGGTCGGCTGTCGACCAGTATCTGTGTATACTGTCCTTCCAGACCGTTGATCCGCACCTGTGTCACGCCGCAATTGTTACAATCGGTTTCCACCCGTACTCCCGGTTGGAAGCTCAATCCATCGGCCATGCATACCGCGTTGGTCGATTGAAACAATTTAGGACTGAGAACACCTACCACCACCGAAGCTTGCCGGCGGTTGGTTTCGTTGCGGTTGGCACTCACCACCAATTCGTCGAGCGAAAGTGCACTTTCTTCGGTTATAAAATTCAGTTCTACAGTCTTATTGGCCTGTAAGTCAACTTCTTGTTGAACTGTTTTGTAGCCCAGACCACTCACTCTCACTGTAAAACGTCCTTCCGGAAGATTTTTTAAAAAGTAATGGCCTGTGTGATCGGTGGTGGTTCCAATCACAGTATTGTTGATGGATACATTAATAAATGGAATATGAAGACCTGTTTTTTTGTCCTTTACATCGCCGAATAGATTGGCATCGGTTTTCTGTTGGCTGAATAATGCAGTACTAAAAAGTACTACCATAGAAATGATGAGAAATATTGATTTCATTTTTATATGATTGTAAACCCGCACAAAAACAGTTTTTTCAACTCAGTGTTGACCCTGTTTGATGCACGTCTTAGTTGTAATTTTTTTAAAAAAATCGCGATTGAAGTGTAGAGTTTTATTCTCTACTAAGTGATGATAGCTATGTCAGG
>JANJXE010000296.1 GCA_024709185.1 Paludibacter sp. | reverse complement strand
TTACGACATATTGATTGCCGATGATGCGCCAGCAAACCTGAAAGTGCTAAGTGAAATTTTACGCCTGGAAGGGTACAAGGTACGTCCTGTGTTGAATGGTACACAAGCCCTGGAGGCAGCTGAGCTAATGGAGCCCGATTTAATTCTGTTGGACATCATGATGCCCGATATAAACGGATATGAGGTTTGTAAACAGCTTAAAAGCAATCCCCGACTGAGTGAAATTCCGGTAATATTTATCAGTGCTCTGAGCGATACCGATAGTGTAATTCAGGCGTTTGCTGTTGGAGGTGTGGATTATGTTACCAAGCCATTCAAAGCTGAAGAAGTAAAGGTCAGGGTGTCGACTCACCTTAAGATTCGCATGCAAAGCAAAGAATTGCAACAACTTAATACGACTAAGGATAAGTTATTTTCCATTATCTCTCACGATCTCAGGGGCCCGTTTGGTAATTTCTCACAAGTGCTCGATTTGTTAAGTGAAGATCTGGAATTCTCCGATCCGGTGAAAATGAGATTGTTCGATGAGTTGCGTACAACATCCAAAAGTGTTATGTACCTTCTCGACAATCTGCTTAACTGGTCACGTAGTCAGTCGAAACGATTCAGCATCGATCCGCAGGATGTAATTATAAATCTTGCAGTGATGGAAAGTATACGATTGTTGAAACCCGTAGCCAATGCAAAGAATATCAGTCTTGAATTTGTTGCTGATAATGTATATACGGTTTTTGTAGATACTAATTCACTTAGTTTGATATTCAGAAATCTGGTTTCCAATGCGATCAAATTCACAAATCCGGGAGGAAAAATCGTTGTATCGGTGGCTCCTGACGATAAGGATCGCTCCATGATTCGTATATCAGTCTCAGATAATGGAATTGGAATGACTGACGAGGTACTTGCCAGATTATTTAAACATGGTCAACACTTTACAACCTATGGTACCGGTAACGAAAAGGGTTCAGGATTGGGCTTATTGCTCGTCAATGATTTCGTAGCATACAATAATGGAGAATTATCGGTTACAAGTAAAGTAGGTGAGGGTACAACCTTTAGTTTTACCCTGCCGGCATCAGGTAAATAAATGTGCATTGTGCTTGTCTTATCAACCTGAGTTATCAAATATAGTGCCCCCGAAATTAAAAGTTTTCATTCTATGTTTGTCATAACTTTTTCTGCGTTGGGAAAACGGCTTCTTCTTAGTGTGCTGTTTTCTTTCTTTTCGCTGTTAATTCCCGCTCAAAACGCAGTTTCCCGTCGTATCATGGAACTGGGTCGGTCAGACAACCGTACGATGCAGCATCTTGATGTGTTGGCCAATCGAATCGGAGGGAGACCTATTGGTTCGGATGCATATACAAATGCCACAAATTGGGTGGCAGGCCAATTGCGTAGTTTTGGTCTGGAAGTGGAAATCCAGGAAGTGGGGGAGTTGCCGGTGGGATTTAACCGGGGCCCCTGGGTTGGTCGTGTGTACAGCGATTTTTCGGAAGCACTCGATTTTGTTACTCCCAGCTATACTTCCGGCACCAAAGGACTTCAACGTGGACATGTGTTGACTGAGCCCCGAACAACGCAGGAGTTTCTTCGAATGAAAGGAAGGTTAAAAGGTGCCTGGGTGTTGATTGAAGGTACCAGTAATGGTTTTGCCATCGATTTTTCAACTAAAGGCGATTCTGTTCGGAAAGCTGTGCGAGAGTACAATGATACGGTTAAAGATATTGCCAATTGTAAAATGGAACCTGCTCTTTTTTACAGGGAAATGGCTGAAGCGGGAATTCTGGGAATAGTGCAGTCTGCTCCTGTGCCGCTGGTAGCGCTCTACGACAGGAATAATCTTTATAAACTTACTTTCGACAAACTTCCAACACTACCCGATATCAAATTGAATGAAGCACAGTACCGGAAAATTCGTGAACGTACCGAACGTCGTGAATACGTGATTCTTGAATTTGATATCCGGAATTATTTCCGTCCGGGACCGGTGAAATTCCACAATGTAATAGGTAAAATTAAAGGTGTGAAGTTTCCCGACGAGTATGTAATGTCGGGTTGTCACCTCGACTCGCACGATGCGGCTACCGGGGCTGTGGATTGTGGAACGGGTGTGGCCCCTAACCTGGAGATGGCTCGTATGATAATGGCTGCAGGAGGAAATAAACCCCAACGTACCATTCTCTTTTGTTTTTGGGCAGGTGAAGAATATGGCCTTATCGGTTCGAAATTTTGGGTAGAGCAAAATAAAGATAAACTGACCCGCATTTCGAACTATTTTAACCGTGATGGAGGGCCAACTGCGGCTTCGGGACTGGTAGTTCCATCTGATTGGTACGATGACATTCAAAAATGTACGGAAGGATTGGACAGCTACAATTCCCGTATTCCCTTTACTATTGAGAAAAGCACTGCCGCTCCACAGCCTCTTCCTGCCAAAGCAGGTGGTAGCGATCATGCTTATTTTCAGATGAACGGAGTGCCGGTGGTGGCTTTCCAAAATTCGGATCCTATGGGATATAACTTTAGCTACAGGGAAATATGGCATACTACCCGCGACCGCTTCGACATGAGTATTTCGGAATACATGGACTATACATCGGTTACTCAGGCAGTGACCGTGTACAATATTGCAAACCTGAAGAATTTGTTACCCCGAAACGAATTATATAGTAAATGAAACTACTGATTGTTGGAATAGTACCTGCTGAGTTGTTTAGCTTACAGGGCATTGAAGAAAAGGTTGATAGACTGCTGC
>JANJXE010000287.1 GCA_024709185.1 Paludibacter sp. | reverse complement strand
TTTACCATCTCTGTTTTCATCATCTAAAACCGATAATCCATACATACCTGGTGCAATGGGAATTGTAATACTAAATGCATCCCTGCTGATACGATACTTGTCGTAGGTGTTCTCCCAACAGGCTTGCTCCTTTTTGAATCCATCACTACTGTCGAAAAGGGCGACACAGAGTTGTCCCTGGTTAGTACGAATATTACGAATGGTAACTTTAAGGATTTGAGCAGATCCTGTCAGGAAACAAATCTGCACCAAAACTAAAAACAAAATACATCTGATAGCAGGCATCATCCATCTCTCCTTAACAATTTATTCAGCTTCTATCTCTCCCTTACAATTTATCCAGCATCGCCGGAGAGAAAGTGCTTTCAGTAATTTTTGAACCAGACAGAAATTTATCCACGATCATCTCCGATTTTCTGTTGTTTTGTACGTTTTGCATAGTCATCCTGTACGCAAAATATTTTCCGTTTGCCTGTTTTGCATACTCAGTAATGTTCTGAATACGAAGCAATTTATCCGACCTATCAAAGTATTCAATCCTGTAACACAGAAAAGTTTGCTGATCGATGTAACTAATTGTACTGCTGAACCCGTTTTGCTGTTTGATGACATCCGTTCTACCTGTTGCTTTAATTTTCCAGCATTTCCTGCCTTCCTGTGTAGCTTCTCCCAGCAATTGATAGTCAAAATCCTGCTGATTGGGACGGCTCATGTCGGCATTGGTAAACTCGGAACCCATGAAGTTTTTGCCTTTCTCGGTACTGACGATACGTCTTACTTTTCGGAGGGCGGGCATGTAAATCCACTGACTGTCGTCCTGATCTTCGTAATCGTACACCAGCAGGGCGGTGCCTTTTACATCGGCCGGTGCCAGAAACCGAATCATCATTTTGGAACAATCGGCAAATTTACGCGACGCGGTACTGATCTGGCGGGTTCTTACAGCACCTTTGGCATCGTAAATATTGATCGTGGAAATCATCTCCATATCGCCTACTTCTGTGGCATTTAAATACTTACGACTGATTTCCATCGCATTTTGCGCAGTAAGTGTGAGGGAGCAAAAAAGCAGAATGGCTGTGAGGATTGTTTTCATTGTATTTTTTGTTGAAGTAAAAAGTTGGGTTTTACCAGCAAACACAGCGCCGGCACCAGTGCCAGTGCACTGATAAGGCAAAGCATCAGACTGATGATAATAAGGAAAGCAAAGGATTGTATGAGCGGAAAAGCGGATAGGAACAACACCGAAAAACCAAGCATGACCGATAATGCATTGATGCTAATTCCCCGGCCTATGCCCCGTATTGTAGTGCCAATCGCTTCCTGCCAGTTCTTCGTATGCTGCAATTCGGTCGTGAGCCGCCAGAACACGTGAATGGTGAAATCAACCCCTAAGCCAATGGAAATGGACGAAAGCAGGGCCGTAACGATATTCAACTCAATTCCAAGCCAGCCCATTAACCCAAAGGTACAAAAAGCGGCAAACACCAGTGGGAGACTACCGATTACTCCTGCTGCAAAACTCCTGAACATAAGGCTTATCAATAACAGGATGGAAATGAACGCAAAAAGCAACGAGTAGTACTGTCCGGTTTTTACCGACTCACTGATTTCCTTGTCAATCAGACTGGAACCTCCAATTGTATAAGGCAACGGTTCATTCTGCAGTATCTCCGATAAGTCCTTCTCCAATTCCTCCACTTCCTGCAAGGTAGTCGCACGGTATTGGATCGTCATCAGTGTATGCGCATAATCAAAACTGATAAACCGTTCGAAATCGGCGATATCAGCACTCATGCCATACAACTCCAGGTATTGCGAAACGGCAAATCTATCGTCGGGAATCGCGTTATATCCCGCCTCACCCGGCTCGTGCAGGGCCATGCTGATTTTCTTAATCATGGTGGCTAAAGAAGCAGTACGACCTACCAGTGGATGCTGCTCTAAGCGATGGCTGTACGCGTCAATTCGTTTCAACAAAGCAGGGTCGGTTGCATCGCCTTCGAAAACAATATTAATCATTTTACTTCCTCCGAAGTGCTCATCTGCAATCTGAACAGCACGGTTAAAGCCATGATCTTCCGGCAATATCTTGTTGGTGTCGGGCGCAATATGAATCCTGAACACTCCGGCGGTAATCAGTACGAAAAAAAGAATAAAAAAGCTCAGCGTCCGTATCGGGTGAGTTGTAACCAGCTTCCCTACGCGGGACAACAAGAAATAAAAAACACCCTGATGTACATCAATGTGCTTCTCCTTCAACGACGACTTTTTAAACAGCGACATCAGCGCCGGAATGTAGGTAAGGCTCAGCAAAAGAGCAAAAGCAATAGCAACAGATGCAATAACCCCCATTTGCCGGGCCGGAATCAGCAAATGCACGACTAAACCCAGCGTGCCAACAATAGTCGTGAGTCCGCACAACAGTACGGGCTTTTTCAGATATGAGATTACTTCCTGCAACAATTTAAAGTTACTTCTGCGGGGATGCAGCGCCCGTACTTCCTGGTACTTAGCCACGAAATGCACTCCATAATTATTCGCAATGGCAATCATCATGATGGGAATGAGGACACCAATCAGACTCAGTTCCCATCCAAGGGCAGGAATAAGCCCCATCGCCAGCAGTATTGCAAACACCACCACCGAGAAGGGAAGCAGCATGGCCCTGAACTCACGGAAAGAAACCCATAGAAAAACCAGCATCAGCAGTAATCCAATCGGTAGCAATACCATCAGATCGAGACCGATTTTATCATTTGCTTCGTTTCGCAGATAAGGCAATCCGGTGACATACACCTCTTCGTCGCCGGGGTAGAGATTCAGCACCCCGTCAATCGTTTCCATCAATTCCACATCCTGCACCTGACGTTCGGTGGTGAGCATAATCAGGGCATAGCGGAAATCTTCTGATACCACTAATCCATAGGCCAGGTCATTTTTCCTGATTGCCTCCCTCAGCGCCTGGCGTGTAAACTCGTTTTCAGGTATAGTATCCACCACCGGCGTCACTTCCATCATCCCGTCGGCCGATTGAATATTCTTTGTCTGAAACAAGGACAAAACCTGTTCAAAAGAGCCATTCAGAATTAAGGCTTCGCTGATAGCCTGTACTCTTTTCAGTGTTGCAGGCTGAAGCACATCTTCTGCTTCAAAAACCAGCAGCATGGTCTCGTCGTTGCCAAACACTTCGCTGATTTTCCGGTTGTTTATCTTCGAAGTCATTGTGTCGGGCATGTACGATTCCAAATCCGGATTAATTTTTATGTTCGACAAGGGAATGAGAGCGGCCAGCAGGATGAGAAATGTTGCCAATAGCACCCACCAGCGGTGGCGGAGTATAAACAGGGATGTTTTAATCTTATTCATGGTTAGGCACTTAGAATGAAGCTTTAAGACTGATAAAAGCTCCACTCATGATCGTGGAGGCATAGCTGAACATTGTTTTATCGGGACCATTCATATAGGTACCACCAATCGAAGCGGTTAGCGAATCATTCAGTTTGAAGGTTACTTTGGGCTGCACCAACCATTCATCAGAAGTAACATCATAATAAGCTGCACACACCAAATCCAGGGCATCATAACCAACGGTAGCAGAAAAAGAAAGCGCAATGGCATGATTCATTTTTTCCTGTTGATGAAAAATCCGTCGGTTAAACTGCCGGTTCTCGTAGTCAATCATTGCATTGGCATACTGCATTTGCGCATATAGATTCAGGGGGTCTGTCAGCACCGGAACCACTAACGTAGAAAAATCAGGCACATAGCTTCCTACATACTGTGCGATAACTGTCAAACCGCCAAAATTGGTTTCCAGCGCACCCACATAACTAAAACCACTCATCGGAATGTGCATTTTTGACTCCGGATTTTCCGTAATCGTATATGCACCTTCAGCACGAAGGATTATAGTACCAACAGGCACAGCCATATCGGCACCCCAGCTTGTCTTCCGGTAACTGGCAGGACGGTTGGTTGTCAAAGGCGAACCTGTTGACCAATCCACCGCTGCCACTTCAAATCCATGATAGGGGTCGTAGCCCCGGAAATACGAAACCGACCAGCCGGCAGCGGGCAACTCGAAATTAAACCGTGCCGCTACCGCAGCATTTTTTAGTTTCTTCTCCGGAAATTGTTGTTCCGCGAAAGCCACATTTGCACCCATATCAAACAACTCATATTTATACACCGATGGCTGATAAAAGGGCACTCCGATTAAATCTAATTCGACAGCCGGTGTAATACGGTATCTGGTACGCAGCAGAAAATTGGAGAGCCGCTGGTCATCGGGCTCCGGAGTAAAGAAAAAATAATCCTTAGGTGTGATGTTGTCGGTCGGATTAAAGCCATCGGTCCGTCCCCAGCCCACCACCTGATTACCAAGCATCACATCGAACTTCAAACTGCTGTAGCCGGCATACAGTTCTTTCAACTCAATCAGCTGAACATTTTCATCGAAGAAAACACCCTTCCGCAACCGGATGTCGGCCCGCAAAAACGCGCCACGGCTTCTCAACTCGGGCTGCAAAGCCAGTTCAGCAAAAGCAGTTGCCAGTTCGTACTTTTCACCTCCGCCAAACACAACGCTCCGTGCATAGCCCTTCAGTTGCATTGCGTGTTGTGGCGATTCATCCGCGGCTGTTGCCTGTGTTTCGATTTCCGTGAAGATACGATCGGTTTCCGTGAAAGACTTATCCGCGATTGATTCCTGTGCATCATTCTGAAACAAAGGATGAGCAGATAAGCCCATACCAACGATGCAAATCGTAAAAAAGCAAGCAAATCGTCTCATTTCAGTATAGTTTTTAATGATACTGCAATGATACGATTTCAGCAGGGTGTAACTGTCTTACTTTTAAAAGAAGGACAGGTAGTTGTGGTAGTAGTTTTAAAAGGTAAACCTGAAGTCTCCCTAAGATAAAGTGCCCTTTTGGCTGAGTAGCGAACCTAATTTCAAAGCTTAAATGGATCCGTTTTTAGTCCTGAAATCGATGGGAGTCATTCCTGTAATTCGTTTAAACTCTTTGTAAAAAGAAGATTTACTTGAAAAACCGCATTCATAACCAATGGCTTCGATGGAATAATTATTCTTCGGATCGGCCAGCATTTTCTTTACTGCTTCAACGCGGTAGGCATTCACAAACTGAAAAAAGTTTTTTCCAATCACCGTGTTCAACACTTCCGTCAGCTGATATTTAGGCGTTTTAAGAGCCCTGGATAATGAATCCATGGTTAAGTCAGGGTTGAGATAAACCGTTTCATTTTCGAAATATTGCAGGATGATCATTTTAATCTTTTCTTTTTTCTTATCACTCAACAGGGAGTTTTTATAGGCCGGGGACTGAACAGTAGCCAGCGATTCTTTGGGCAACACCTGTTGTCGGAGTCCGTAAAAGCTCAACACAAACACCACAAAAAGCAGCACCGCATAATTATAGATATGAGGCAGCAAAGGCTGAACTTCGCCAATATACACCACAACGGTAATGATGAAGGCAAAAGCACAATACACAAAATAAAACACCGCTACACTCAGCACCCATCCCAGATTTTCGTTTGCACCAATGTTCGATTGCTCATTGCGCAGGTGCATCCGGTGTTTATGCACATACACCAGACTCCACGGATTATACGTCAGCCAGGAAAGA
>JANJXE010000269.1 GCA_024709185.1 Paludibacter sp. | reverse complement strand
AATATTCTTTACGCCGGCAGGCGTTGGAACATTTTCGGAATGAGATATGCTTTCTTCTTCAGGCACCATATTCTTCAGAATGAATTATTTAGTTAAATCAATGATTCCGGTTTTCAACATATTGTAAATGGTCGACTTACCGATATCCAGTTTCTTAGCCACTAGCAAAATATCCTGATCGTACTTTTTCAGATAGTCGCTGATAATCTCGGCAGTAAATTCACGCAGTGTTTTTTCGCGGTTGGAAAATTGCGTATATTTACTCACTTCATGAAAAACAATATTCACCGGCTGGATGAGGTTATTGGAGCACATGGCACAGGCAGTATCCACTGTACTTTTTAATTCACGAAGGTTTCCTGGATAATGGTAGCTCAGCAACTTCGTTTCTGCCTCCGGTGAAATGTAAATCTTTCGTTTCTTATTCGCTGTGCTGTAATCGCGGATAAACTGCCGGGCATACAGCAACACATCCTTTCCCCGTTCGCGCAATGGCGGTACATCAATCATCATTCCATGCAAAACAAAATACAGGTCTTCGCGGAATCTGCCTTCCCGAACCTCATCCACAATGTTTACCGAAACCGCTCCCATCAGACGAAATTCTACAGCTTGCTTTTTCGAACTTCCCATCCGAGAAAAAAAACCCGATTGCACGACCTGTACTAATTTACCCTGTAAGATTGAATCGAGCAGATTCAGATCATCGATGAGCAATGTACCACCACCAGCTTCTTCAAACTTCCCGGGTTTGGAATGATACGCTCCCGGAAAAGCTCCCTTTTCGTAGCCAAAAAGTTCCTGTTCGAGCTGTTCGGCCGTATAAAGGGAGGCATTAACTTCCACGATTGGTTGCATTTTCCGGTCGCTGTTGTAGTGAATTGTGCGTGCAACTTCACCTTTACCCACTCCCGGTTCGCCGGTAATAATAAGATTCGTATGACTATCGGCTGCCTTTTCTATCAATCCAATCAGTTTGCGCACAGGAAAACTCTTTCCCGCAATTGCTTTTTCGATATCATAGCTTAACTGAAGTTTGGACGTAAGTTCCTGTACCTGTTGTTTCAACCGGAGGTGTTCGCTGATGTTCATTAATGAACGTACCAAAAGATCCCGGGTATGAGTATCCTTGATGAAATATTCCCGCGCTCCTTGTTTGAGCAATTTCACTGCCACAGTAATATCTTCCTGACCACTTATGATGATAACCGGCAATTCGGGAAGACGCAACAGCAGCTCTTCCAGCAAACGATCGCCATCCATATCGGGTAAACCATAATCGACGCATACCACATCGGGTTGCTGCTCCAGCTCCTGGAGACAGTCGCGGGCAGTTGTAAAAAGCTTCACTTCCATCGAGGGCTGTTGCCCGAGGTGATGCTTCAGAATCTCCCCGTACCAGGGATCATCTTCCACTAAAAACACCTTTAGTTTATCCATCTTATAGCGATTTTCAGGTTAGTAGTAGGGCAAAACAACTGTTCCTCCGGGCGTGTGAATGAGGTCGGCACGGGTTATCACCACTTTGGCCACTCCCTGCTGTAAAGCTGCGAAAGCATTTTCAAGCTTGGGGATCATCCCGCCCTGAATAACGCCCGATGCCACATAATTGGTAAAATCGGCAGGCAATAAAAGGGGGATAACACTTTCGTCATCGTTTTCATCCTTCAGTACTCCTTTCTTCTCGAAACAAAACATCAGCGTTACTTCAAAATGTGCCGCCAGGGCTTTCGCTGCTTCACCGGCAATGGTGTCGGCATTGGTATTCAGCATATTGCCTTTCCCATCGTGTGTAAGCGGAGCCAGTACAGGTACTACATCGCGGGCAATAAGGTCGGCCAGGATGGTGGCATTCACCTGTTTCACATCGCCTACAAAGCCATAATCGACCTCAGCTACGGGTCGTTTTTCGGAACGCATATAATCGAGATCGGCACCGGTGAGACCCATCGCATTGAGATTCAGAGCCTGTAAGCCTGCAACTATCTTCTTATTCACGAGGCCGCCGTAGACCATGGTTACAACTTCGAGAGTAGCTTCATCGGTGATACGTCGCCCGTTTACCATGCGGCTTTCGATACCTAGTTTAGAGGCAATAGCGGTAGCCGAACGCCCTCCTCCGTGCACCAACAGTTTATGACCTTTTATCAGCGAGAAATCGTGGAGTAGCTGTTGCAGAGAAGCTGGTTCTTCCACAATTTTTCCGCCTACCTTTACAATTGTAAGTTGTTCCTTCATTTAAAAATGAATCATGGTATGTACATCGACACCGTTTGGTAAGTTTTCTCTTCCGTTCAGAAAATCGAGTTCGATAAGAAAACTTACCAACACATCGGCTGGTTTAAATTTATCAATCAGTTTCAGGGCAGCCCCAGCGCTCCCACCGGTAGCCAGCAAGTCGTCGTGCAGAAGCACCACATCCTCTTTCCCGATAGCATCCTTATGAATTTCAAGCGCATCGGCACCATATTCTAACGAATATTCCACCCGAAAAGTTTCGGCAGGAAGTTTTCCCGGCTTACGTAGCAGTACGAAACCGGCTCCGAGCTTGTAGGCCAGAATACTTCCCAGCACAAAACCACGGCTTTCGACACCCACCACTTTGGTGATGCCTTTGTCTTTGTAATAATAGTACAGTTCGTCGGCAATAAAGCGGAGCACTTCCGGGTCCTTCATGGCCGTGGTTATATCTTTAAACTGAATGCCCGGTTTTGGAAAATCAGGCACATTGCGGATCGAAGCGATTACGTGTTCGAGGGTCATTTTCTTTGTCTGTATAGATGAATAAATTTACGCAGTTTTAGTGCAGTGTTTCTTTTATTGAGCAGCTTCCAGTAATCTCTTAATGACTACCTGCGCTGAAATCTCGCGGTTAGCGGCTTCGGGAATTACGATGGAGCGGGGACTTTCGATGACTTCGTCGGTCACAATCATGTTGCGGCGCACAGGCAGGCAGTGCATGAAACGCGCATCGTTGGTTACGGCCATCTGACGGTCGCTGACGGTCCAGCTGCGGTCGGTGCTGAGGATTTTACCGTAATTGGGATCGTTGAAAGCCGCCCAGTTTTTAGCATAGATGAAATCGGCGCCTTCGAAGGCTTTTAATTGATCGTACTCGACACGGGCGCCGCGCACGAATTGCTCCGACAGTTCATACCCTTCAGGATGTGTTATCACAAAGTCCACATCGGCTTCGTTCATGAAGTCGGCAAACGAATTGGGCACTGCCTGGGGCAATGCTTTCGGATGCGGAGCCCAGGTAAGCACCACTTTCGGACGTTCCTTTTTTTTGTACTCTTCAATGGTAATTAAATCGGCAAAGGCCTGCAACGGGTGACCTGTAGCTGCTTCCATACTGAAGACCGGCTTGCCCGAATACTGAATAAACTGATTCAGAATGGTTTCGCTGTAGTCGAAGGCTTTATCCTCGAACTGTGCAAAGGCCCGCACGCCAATCACATCGCAATAGGCGCCCATTACCGGAATGGCTTCGAGAATGTGCTCGGGCTTATCGCCGTCCATAATCACACCCCGCTCGGTTTCCAGCTTCCAGGCCCCCTGATTGATATCCAGCACCATGGTGTTCATTCCTAAATTCATCCCTGCTTTTTGGGTACTCAGTCGCGTGCGAAGGCTGGAATTAAAAAACACCATCAACAGGGTTTTGTCGGTTCCAAGCGCTTTGTAACTGTAGCGGTTGGCTTTCACTTCAAGGGCTTCTTTCACAGCAGCCTTCAAATCTCCAAGATCTTTTACATTTGTATAGGTTCTCATCTTAACTAAAAATTTTATCGGGGTTGCATGACTACCAGTGGAATCAACATTTCCTCCAGCGAGATTCCTCCATGCTGAAAGGTATTCCGGTAGTAACTTACGTAATGATTGTAATTGTTGGGATAGGCGAAGAAATCATCCTGTCCGGTAAAAATATAGGCCGAACTTACATTCGGACTGGGCAGTCCTACCCGTTTCGGGTCGGTAATTTCATACACTTCCTTTTTGTTGTAACTCAGGTTTTTGCCAACCTTATACCGAAGGTTGACGGTGGTATTCTTATCTCCGATAACCTTAACCGGATTTTTTACCTGAATTGTTCCGTGATCGGTGGTCAGTATCACTTTATAACCCCGGCGGGCTATGGCTTTGAGCAGTTCGAGCGTTCCCGAATGCCTGAACCACGAAAGTGTCAGCGAGCGATAGGCCTGTTCGTCATTGGCCAGTTCCCGCATCATTTTCGATTCGGTACGTGCATGCGACAACATATCAATAAAGTTCAACACACATACATTCAGCTGGTTTCCATCGAGTTGCGGAAGGCGTTCAATTAGTTTTTCGCAGTACGATGCTTCGTTCACTTTATTGTACGAAAACGCATAGTTTTTCCTGAAACGGTTCAATTGCGTCTGAATCAGGTCCTTTTCATTCAGATTCTTGCCTTCATCTTCCTCTTCTTCCACCCATAAATCGGGAAACATCTGCTGAATCTGCAAAGGCATCAATCCTGAAAAGATGGCATTACGGGCATATTGGGTAGCTGTGGGAAGAATGCTCGAATACAATCCTTCCTCGGAGAAGGTATAAAACTCCGAAAGCATTTCCCGGATAATTTTCCATTGGTCGAAACGGAAATTATCAATCAAGACAAAAAATACTTTCTCTCCTTCATCCAGCAAGGGGAAAACCTTGGTTTTAAAGAGATCGGGACTCATCAAAGGTCGCTTTTCCGGATTCCGGAACCAGTCTTCATAATTGCGTTTCACAAACTTGGTAAAGGTATGGTTGGCTTCCGTTTTCTGCATCCGGAGCATTTCATCCATGCCGCTATCGGTTTCTGCGAGTTCCAATTCCCAGTATACCAGCTTTTTGTACACTTCCACCCAATCCTCGTAGGTGAGCGAGTCGTTAATTTGCATACCGATACGTCCAAATTCAGAGCGGTACGAGCTGGTGGCATGTTCGGTAACAATCTCTTTCTTGTGGATATTCTTTTTGAGTGTCAACAGTATTTGACTCGGATTCACCGGCTTGGTCAGGTAATCGGCAATTTTACGACCGATGGCCATATTCATGATGTTTTCCTCTTCGCTCTTGGTAATCATCACCATGGGCACATCCGGATCAATTTCCTTAATCTGTGCCAGGGTCTCCAGTCCGCTAAGGCCGGGCATGTTTTCATCCAGGAAGATGATATCGAAACTTTCCCTGCGGCATAAATCGATGGCGTCCTTGCCATTGGTCGCCGTTACCACTTCGTACCCTTTTTCCTCCAGAAAAAGGACATACACGTTCAGCAGGTCTATTTCGTCATCAGCCCAGAGTATTCTGTCTTTCTTCATTTGATTCATTTTTATGGTTGTTCGGTTTGTGGTAGTACTTGTTTTGGTTGAACCGATTGTTTTACATCTTCCGGATTCTGCTCTTTCTCTTTAAACAGCTTATAATCGTTTAGTTTTTTCCCGGAGCGCAGTAGGCTGTAATTATAGGATGAGATTACTACAGGCTCTACTTTCATGTTTTCAAGGTAGCGGGATACAGCCGAATCCTCGCGAACCGACTGAAGGTACCATTCAGCTTCTTCGTAGTCATCGAAATCGAAGACCGAAACTTCATTCAGTCCTGGCTCAAGGGCAGCTATCACTATTTCAAAATCCTTGATCAGAAATTTGGAGAAGTTGTACACTGCAAGCTGAAACTGCAGCGGAAAGAGTTCTTCCTGCGAAGTGGACGAGAGCAACACTAAGCGGTGTGGTCCTTTTCGATCGGACGAAAATTCCAGCTTCAGACTGTCGTTCGCTGTCGATTGCACCAATTCGGCTTCGCGACGGGCCAGGATAGATCCGTGCGAACCTCCCTGTTGCGATTCGCGCCCCTGCTTCATCAGGGCCAGCATATCCTTACTCATGGCACTTACATCGCTTTGCGGAAACTCCTCCAGCAAATCATTCAGTTCCTTTTCGAAGGCTTGTTGGTCGCCGGTTTTGGCAACTCCTAATGCCCGCAAAAATAAAAACTTCGGCATCAGCGTACTCATCGGGAAACGACTTCGAACGGAATCGGTCAGTGCTTTCACCCTTGCAAACTCGTTGGCATTGAACGCAGCATAGGTAAGCTGATAGAGCGAATCCTGTTGTTCGAACATCAACTGGCGGTTGCGTAGAAAATCGGGATCCGACAACAACTGAGCATAGCGCGTTTCCGGATAGTCCTGAATGAGGCGCTGTCGGCTTCTCTCCGCATCAAGAGCCTGATTCATTTTCTGATACACCAGGTAATTGTTAAACAACGCATCGGAAGCCTGTGGATGAGAACTGAAGCGGCGCACATATTCATCGAAAGTGACGATGGCCATGGGGAAGTCTTCCAGTTTATCCTTGTAAATCTGTCCCATGTTGAACAATGCCTCTGCCCATAATTCATTCGATTTTTCAATCTGGGCTGGCGTTTCCGGGATTTGTTTCAGGTAAAATTCGGGATTACGCGGATTGGCCGCAGCGGTATCAACTGCAGCCTGAAGGGTCTTTGCAGCCAGGCTGTCGGCCGGAAAGCCATTCAGTGAATCGCCTACAGCCACTTCCTGATTTTCACTGAAAAGCGCAGCCGATTTATTCATGCGCCTCCAGTTATCTTCGAGTTTGCGTTTGCCCCAGCGGCGCTGAAATTCCTGCTGACCGGAACGTATCGATTGTGGGTTGTAAAAATACCATTCGTTGCCCTGGTTCCAGCCTCCTCCTATCGGAGGCATGCCCATCGAAGGCTCCATCATCGCATTTTCTTCCTGTTTGGCCTGCTTAGCTGCTTCACGCTCAGCAGCCCGTTTTTCCTCCGCTTCAAGCCAGGCAATGTGTTTCTTAATCGTTTCCAGCCGCTGCTCCGGATTCATTGCAGAGAGGCGTTGCAGACTATCCTGCAGCATCACCATTTCGTGCTCCACAACCAGCTCGGCCAGCATTTCGGAGCGCTTTGAAACACGTGAGTATTCATCGTGTTCGATAGTAATTATTTTGGATGCTTCGTCGTAGGCCGGCTGTGCCTTAACATAGCTTTTTCGTTCATACAGCACATCGGCCATCCGAATCAGGGTCGTTGCCTTATCTATCCCATTGCGGGTACTTTCTTCCGCTGCCTTTTCAAAACTGGCAATGGCATTCAGGGTATCCTTATCGTGCAGATACGACAAACCTATGGTGTGGTACAACTGATCGAGGTATTCCTTGTTATTGTTGTTTTTCACCATCTTTTCCAGATCGCGACGTACCTCTTCTGTTTTTTGCAGGAAAAGGGTTGCCCGATTGATGCGGGCATTCAAATCCATTTCGTAGGGGGGATTGGAGTCGATAATCCGGGAATAGGCATCGTAGGCAGCCCGGCGATCACCATTCAGGTTATACAACTGAGCAAGCAAAAAAGAAAAACGGGTTTGCAGTTGTTGGTCTTTTTCCCATTTCAGCGCGAGCTCCACAAAAGGAATAGCTTCACGGTAGTGCTTTTGCTTCAATAGCAGGTCGGCCTGTACTGCCGCAAACAAACCAGTATTTTCGTTGCGTATTTCCGATGGATTAAGTTTTCGGAGCATTTCTTCTGCCTCGTACAACCATCCCAATTCGGCATAGGCACGCACCACCCACAGCTGACAGGTCACCTGCAGGTCGCGGTCTTCCTTAAAATGACGAATTATGTAGTTGAAGGTACCCACCGAACCCAGAAAATCAGCCTTGTGAAATTCTGCTTTCGCTAGCAGTAACCACACCTCTTTCATAAAGGGATTGTATTCTTCCTGCTGAAGAAAGGCTTTGGTCTTCGGATCGGAGCGTTTCGAAGAGCTCACCTCCGGTTTGGTTTTGATAGAACGGTTCTTGATCGCTTTGCGGGCTTTCTCGATGGTACGGGTCATTTGAGAAGTGGCAGCGGATGCATTGGAATGAACACTGATCGGATACATCGGGATGACCTTGCTGTAATCGTCCTTGTGCCCATCAAGCATGGCTTTTAGTCCTTCATCGTAGCTTTTCTTTCCATTGAAATACACATTGTAACGGGTATTCAGCGACTGAATGGCACGCTCGTGCCAGGTATTCTTACCCGACGAGCATGCTACCATCATCAGCAGCGTTACCATCAGCACTAATGCTTTTAGTGTATATTCAGGTTGGTGTAGCTTCACTTTTCAATTTTTAACTCACAAAATTAATCAAAATCGGACAGCTTTGAGTAATTTTGCACCGATTTTTCAAACTATTAAGTGTATAACTATGTGGGTATTGATTTTATTGTTTCTGGCCGGCACATCTTTGATTATAATACTTACCTGGCTCAAACGTAAAAAGCAGACTGGCGAGGTGGAAATCAATTACGACATGGACGAGGAATGCTGTGGCGCTCATGAAGTATGCGATAAAGATTCGTTGCTCAATCCCGATGCCGTGGTGGTGTATTACGACGATGAAGAGCTCGATGCACTTAAAGGATCTGATCCTTCGAACTATACTCCCGAACAGGAAAAACAACTAGCTGATATTTTCTATACCTTGCGGGAAAGTGATGTAGCCGGATGGCTCCGTAGCCTGCAACTCAGAGGAATTCAACTTCCCTCCGAACTGCGTGAAGAAGCGTTGATGATAGTACGGGAACGAAGAGCGTAAGGCGTTGAATTAACTTACCTGCCCTGCACATTCTTTCCGTTCATGACAGTCTTTCTGTTCATTAGGATGCGCCGGTACAACCACAGCAACAAACTAACCGCAACTATACTGATATACCCGGCGAAAGCCGTCTCCCGCCCTCCGAAACTTTCCAGGTCGAAATGAATCCATCCCCGTTGATCGGCATAATAAAAAAACACAACGGTGGCATTATTCACAAAATGCGCTACAATGGGATACCATAGCGAACCACTCCACACCAGCAAATAACCCATCAGGGCTCCCAACATCATACGGGGCACAAAGCCGTAAAACTGAAAATGTATGGCGCTGAAAATCAGAGCAGTTAGCCAGACCGCAGCGTGAGGACCCCATTTGGAATGAATTAGTTTCTGAATGGTCCCTCTGAAAAACAACTCCTCACCCACCGCCGGAATCAGCGCAACTAACCCAATCGTAAACAGCAGTTCACCAACGGTATTCATAGTCAGCAAACGTTCGGTCAGCACTTCGGCTTCGGCCTCCATGGCTTTTAAGGTCGCCTCGAGTCCGGCCATCGATTCGGGCAACTGCACCTGCTGATTGAGTGATCCCAGGAGATTAATAGCCGGAATGGCCGCCCACATAATGAGCATTACCAACAACGACACCGACTGCACAGGTTTTTGATGAGTTTGCAACCACTCAGAGGGGCTGGGGCTCCAGACATAGGCCAGCACCAGCGGCGGCAGCACAAACAAACCCAGCGATTGCAGCAACTGAGCCAGGCGCAGGGAGGTGAGCGACGAAAAATCGCCGCCGGTAATTACCATTGATACCAGTGAAAACACAAAAAAAGACAAAAGAGTCAGCCCGATGAGCTGGAGGGTTTTTGCAGTAGTGGTGGCGTATTCGAAAAATGCTTTCATCGTTTTACTTTAAATTAAAAAACTCCTGCCATCCCAACGACAACAGAAGTTTTACAGAGTTGCAAAGGCAAAAGAATTACTCTTTGGGACGTGCTTCTTTTACCACCATGGTGCGTCCATCGAGTTCTGCTCCGTTGAGCTCAGCAATGGCCTTTTGTCCACCTTCATCATCCATCTCAACAAAAGCAAACCCTTTCGATTTGTTTGTCTCGCGATCTTTGATGATTTTACAGGATTGTACCTGACCGTATTCGGCCATCACCCCTTGCAGGTCATTTTCACGGACTCTGTAACTTAAGTTACCTACATAAATGTTCATAAAAATAAAGATAAAAATGAATTTAAATTGGCTTTGAAGAACGGAAAAAACGAACGGGAAGGTAAGCACAAATCAGTCGTGAAAGGATATAATCAGTGTCAACCGGGCGATAGATTTAACGCATTCTCAATCGCAAAGAAAAACAATTATTTTTAATTACGCAAAAAAATACAAAAAATAATGTAATTGTAATGGCTTCAGTATTAAGTGCGAACCTGTCCGTTTCCTTTCACAATCCATTTATAGGAGCAAAGACCTTCGAGAGCCATGGGTCCACGGGCATGTAACTTCTGCGTACTAATCCCTATTTCAGCACCCAGTCCGAATTGCGCTCCATCGGTAAATGCAGTCGAAACATTGGTATATACACAGGCTGCATCCACCATGGTATCGAAATACACTATCGCTTTTTCATCCTCACTGATTATGCATTCGCTGTGCTTTGAGCTGTACAGCGAAATGTGATCAACGGCTTCTTCAATGGATGCAACTGTTTTTACCGCCATTTTATAGTCCAGAAATTCAATCCCGAAGCTTTCGTCATTGGCCGGTTGAAGTAATCCGGCAGGATAGAAATCTTTCAACGCCGCATATGCCTGTTCATCGGCATATATCAGCACATTGCGGGAAGCAAGTTTCGCACAAAGCTCCGGCAAATCGTTTAGGCGGGATTGATGCACCACCAGACAATCGAGCGAGTTACAAACGCTAACACGACGGGTTTTTGCATTAAAAACAATCTCCTTTCCTTTTTCGAGATCACCACCTGCATCGAAATAGGTATGACAAATACCTGCACCGGTCTCAATAACAGGTACCCGCGCATTCATTCTCACATAATCGATCAATCCTTTGCCCCCACGCGGGATAATCATATCGACCCAGCCGGTGGCATTGAGCAATTCAGCTGTTGCCTCACGCCCGGCAGGCAACAGGGTCACACAATCAGGATTCAGCGAATGTTTTACCAGCACCGAGCGAATAAGCTCAACAATAGCAGTATTGGAATGAATGGCATCGGTTCCGCCTTTCAACACACAGGCATTGCCGGACTTAAGACAAAGCGAAAACACATCGAAACTAACATTCGGGCGGGCTTCGTAAATGATGCCAATTACCCCGAAAGGGACGCTGATGCGGGTAATCCTCATGCCATTGGGTCGTTGCAGCTCCTGAAGTACTTTCCCCAGGGGAGAAGGCAAGGTAGCCACATTCCGAATATCGGCAGCAATACCCTGAATACGCTCAGGCGTCAGCAATAAGCGATCGTACATCGGGTTCGAATTGTCCATGACAGCGAGATCCTGTGCATTCGCTTCCAGTAAGTTATCAATATTAGTTACAGCAACAGCAGCCAAATCGATTAGTACAGCATTGATTTGCTCCACACTTACCAGGTTCAGCGAGCGCGATGCTGCCACAGCATTTTCTTTCCAACTCATATGTAATATTATTCAAGGTACAGATAATCGCAATGTACCAGTGGTTTCAC
The DNA here is from genome assembly GCA_024709185.1 of Paludibacter sp. Classification (GTDB taxonomy): domain Bacteria; phylum Bacteroidota; class Bacteroidia; order Bacteroidales; family Paludibacteraceae; genus Paludibacter. The sequence goes on along the minus strand of JANJXE010000269.1, from coordinate 13,079 downwards.
ATTCTTTCTTCCCATCAGCTCACGGGCATGATTACTATCGTACTGCACTTTACCCACACCGAGGAACTTTCCATCTTCGGTTTTAATACGTATAATATCATCCTTTTCAAATTCACCATGTATACTGATAACGCCTACAGGCAATAAACTCACTGCCTGATCTCCGGTCAGGGCTTTGGCAGCATTTTCGTTGATAACTACTTCGCCCTTGGCAAAACCTTCGCTGTGTGCAATCCATTTTTTCACCGAGGAAACATTTTCGGCAGAAGCTGTAAAACGGGTGCAGACCACCAGCGACTTTTTATCCAGCAGCAGAGGTAGAATATTATCTTTCTTACCATTCGCAATGTACACATCAATTCCTTCGTCGGCAATCTTACGTGCAATGGAGGTCTTCGTTGCCATCCCACCACGTCCGAACGACGATTTCGAACTCTGTATGAAATCGGAAATATCCTGACCTTTCTTTATCTCATGAATCACTTCTGATGTAGGCTCCGAAGGCGGACCGTTAAAAATTCCATCCACATTACTCAGTATAATCAAAGCCTGCATATCCATCATCGAAGCAATAAGTCCCGAAAGCTCGTCATTATCGGTAAACATGAGTTCGGTCACCGAAACCGTATCGTTTTCATTCACAATGGGAATAACCTTATTATCGAGCATCACCTGCATGCAATTGCGTTGATTGAGGTAATGGCGGCGACTGCTGAAATTTTCCTTGGTAGTCAGAACCTGACCCACAGTAATTCCATGTTCGCGAAATAAATCCCAGTAATGGTTGATTAGCTTGGCCTGGCCTACCGACGAAAACAACTGCCGTTGATCCACCACATCCATTTTTTTATTAATACCCAAAATACTTCTTCCCGACGCAACAGCTCCCGAGGAGATCAACACCAACTCAACTCCCTTGCTATGAAGCATTGCAATCTGATCGACCAGGGCCGACATGCGCGTAATATCCAGTTTCCCATCGGCACGGGTCAGCACATTGCTCCCGATTTTCACCGCTATACGTTTATATTTCAGCGACATGCTATTTTTCATTATATATAATGTACATCACAGTTGAACCTACGGCATTCAGCGTGCCTCGATCTACATTCTCCATCGTATCGTTTACTGTATGCCAATAATCGCCAAACCCTTTTTCGCTATTGGGATTATACTGTATAATATTAATGGACGGAATACCTGCCAGTTTATTAACATAAAGGTGATCGTCGGTAATGGAACCGCCCGGCTGATCGATAAAATACTGCTGAAAACCGAGTTTATGAGCTGCCGACCATACCTTGCGAACAATATCAGGAGCGTAATATTCAGAAATCTGTTCTTTATAAAAAGTTGCACCGCGGGCACCGACCATATCGAGCAGAATTCCGTATGTTGCCTTGTACCCTTTTTGATGCGGATTGCGCGACCAGTGCTGCGACCCTAAACACCATGTATGACCGTCGTTATCCCTGAACCCTTCCGGTGCTCCATAATCCTCGGCATCAAAAAAGACAATATCAATTCCCACCGAAGGCGAATGCTGACCCAGCAGGCGGGCAACTTCGAGGAGTACACCCACACCGCTTGCACCATCGTTGGCACCGGTCACCGGAACATCGTAATTTGCAGGATCCGGGTCATGGTCCGACCAGGGACGTGTATCCCAGTGAGCAAACAACAGAATCCGTTTTCCAGCATCGGGATTAAATGAACCAATAATATTAACACCATTTAAGAGTGTTCCATCAAAAGCTCTTGCCTGAAAATTTTGATTTTCAACCTGCGCACCATACCTTTGCAGGGTTGCAGAAAGGTATTCAGCACAGGCCCTATGGGGTTTTGTATTGGGAATACGCGGACCGAAGGCTACCTGCGTTTCTATAAATTTGTAAGCAGAATCGGCCGAAAAAGCGGGAACTTCTACTTCAGGATGCGTTATTACTGCCGGTTGAGTTGATTTTTGCTGACAAGAAGACATAAAAACAACAAGAATAAGTAATAAAGATAGCTTCATTTTTGCTCAAAATTTTACTCAACAAAGATACGTTTTTTTTTAGAAAGGCTATTTTTTATGGATTTTTTGGCTCAACAGGCCCAATTTTGAGCAAAAAACGGCAAAAACATGTTTTATAACCTATTTTTTGGCTTGTTTTATCCAAATAAACAGTGTTTCTTTGCAAGCGTTAACTAAACAACACAATCTTTTTTATACCTTAAAAAAACTAATACCTATTAACAGCGCGGGACTTTGTGAAAAGTTCCGCGCTGTTGTCATTTTAAGACAATGCTTCTCTCCGGGCAATCGAAAGGATTATTTTTTTCTCTCCAGCGTATAAAAAACTCAATGATTTCGAACTCTTAGTGTGAATAATTGCACACTTACTCAAATTTAGTGCAAACCTTGTATTGCAACTTCCCGGAAAAAACGTATTTTTGTGCCTGTTTCCCGAATGGGGAGACCCGACTGTATTTCTGTATGCGAACAGAATATTAATCCATAATAATACGCTAAAAATGAGTTTTAACATTGTTGTGCTTGCAAAACAAGTGCCCGATACGCGTAATGTGGGAAAAGATGCCATGAAAGCCGACGGAACGGTAAACCGCGCCGCCCTGCCCGCCATCTACAACCCCGAAGATCTCAACGCGCTCGAACAGGCACTTCGTTTGAAATCAAAAATCGGCGATGCCACCGTTCAGGTGCTGACCATGGGCCCCGCCCGTGCTGCCGAGATTATCCGTGAGAGTATGTACCGTGGTGCCGATGGAGGCTTTCTGCTTAGTGGCCGTGAATTTGCCGGTTCCGATACTCTCGCCACTTCCTATGCGCTGGCTGCTGCCATTCGAAGGATAGGAAAAGTAGATTTAATTATTTCCGGTCGACAGGCCATCGACGGCGACACCGCCCAGGTGGGTCCGCAGGTAGCCGAAAAGCTGGGTTTGCCCCAAATTACCTATGCTGAAGAGATTCTGGATCTCTCGAATGGAACAATCACTGTCCGCCGCCGTTTGGAACGGGGTGTCGAAGTAGTGAAAGGGCCACTCCCCATGGTGGTTACCGTTAACGGTTCGGCTGCTCCCTGCCGCCCCCGCCATGCCAAACTCACCCTGAAATACAAAAATGCGATGTCTGTATCTGAACAACAGGCTTCGTCGACTGATTACACCGATACCTATCACACCTTCACCATTCCCGAATGGGGGGTGGCCGACATCGAGCACGAAGCCCAGTGGCTGGGTCTTTCGGGTTCACCCACCAAGGTGAAACAAATCGAAAGCGTGGTGTTCACTGCCAAGGAAAGCAAACAACTGACCGCTGCCGACACCGACATCGAAGAGTTAATAAAGGAACTGATCGCTAACCATACCATCGGATAATCAGCATGAATAATATTTTTGTCTATCTGGAAATTGAAGACGGCATCGTAGGCGATGTAAGTCTCGAACTGCTTACCAAAGGCCGCCAACTGGCCGATCAGCAGAAATGCAAACTGGAAGCTGTAGCTGCTGGTTATCAATTGGATAAAATCGGTGCTCAGGTATTTCCTTTCGGAGTGGATACGCTTTATCTGGCCGACGATAAACGATTGGCTCCGTATACCACACTTCCGCATACTTCGCTCTTAGTTAATCTTTTTAAGGAAGAAAAACCACAAATCGCCCTGATGGGTGCTACCTCGATTGGTCGAGACCTGGGCCCTCGTGTGTCGTCGGCCTTGTTTAGTGGTCTGACAGCCGATTGTACTTCGCTTGAAATCGGTTCGTACGAGGATAAGAAAGCCGGTAAAGTATACACTGATTTATTGTATCAGATTCGTCCTGCTTTTGGTGGAAACATCGTTGCTACCATCGTGAATCCCGATTGTCGTCCGCAAATGGCAACCGTACGCGAAGGTGTGATGAAAAAAGAAATCCGTGATCCGGAATACAAGGGTAAAACCAAAAAGCTGGAGATTTCAAAATATGTGAAAGACGAAGACTTCATCATTGAAGTAATCGAGCGTCACATGGAAAAATCGAAGTTAAACCTGAAGAACTCGCACATCATTATTACCGGAGGATATGGAATGGGTAGTGCTGAAAACTTCAAATTGCTGTACGACCTTGCCAGTGTGCTTGGTGGAGAAGTAGGAGCTTCGCGTGCTGCTGTGGATGCAGGCTTTGCCGAACACGAACGTCAGATTGGTCAGACTGGTGTGACCGTACGTCCGAAACTGTACATCGCATGTGGTGTATCAGGACAGATTCAGCACATTGCAGGCATGCAGGAGAGCGCTATGATCATTTCGATTAACAGCGATCCGCACGCACCCATCAACACCATCGCCGACTATGTAATTACAGGTACGGTGGAAGACGTGATTCCGAAAATGATTAAGTACTACAAGAAAAACAGCAAGTAAGATGAATTACTATTCTAATAATCCCGCGCTGAAATTTCAGCTGTCGCATCCGCTGATGCAAAAGATTGTAACCCTGCGGGAACAAAACTTCAACGAGAAGGACCTGTTCGACTTTGCTCCCAAAGATTTTGAAGATGCCATCGACAACTACGAACGGGTAATGGAAATTGTGGGAGAAATTGCCGCAGAAATTATCGCTCCAAATGCCGAAGGTGTTGATAAAGAAGGCCCTCAGGTTATCAACAACCGGGTTATTTATGCCCGAGGAACCCAGGAAAATCATGATGCACTGACCCAGGCAGGCTTGTACGGAATGTCGCTTCCCCGCGCTTATGGCGGTTTAAACTTCCCGCTTACTCCCTATGTGATGAGTGGCGAAATCGTATCACGTGCCGATGCGGGTTTTGCCAACATCTGGGGACTACAGGACTGTGCTGAAACCATTGCCGAATTTGCCGATGAGGAAACCAAAAAGGAATTCCTTCCCCGCGTGTGCGAAGGTGCCACCTGCTCGATGGACTTAACTGAACCAGATGCCGGTTCCGACCTGCAGGCGGTGCAACTCAAAGCTACCTACAACGAACACGATGGAGTTTGGTACCTGAATGGTGTTAAACGGTTTATCACCAACGGTGATGCACAGATTAAACTCGTATTGGCCCGTTCGGAAGAAGGTTCGGCCGATGCCCGTGGCTTGTCGTATTTTGTTGCCGATAATAATTTTGACCACACCATTAAGGTACGTCGTATTGAAAACAAATTAGGTATAAAGGGTTCACCGACCTGCGAACTCGTTTTCACAAACACTCCTGCCCGACTGGTGGGTTCGCGCCGTATGGGACTGATTAAATACGTAATGTCGCTGATGAACGGTGCCCGCCTTGGTGTTGGTGCCCAGTCGGTAGGCGTATCGCAGGCTGCATACGATGAAGCGCTGGCCTATGCCCGCGACCGTCGTCAGTTTGGCAAAGCCATTATTGAATTCCCGGCTGTGTACGAAATGCTCTCGATGATAAAAGCAAAACTCGAAGCTACCCGTGCATTGTTGTACGAAACGGCTCGATTTGTAGATATCTACAAAGCCTACGAAGCAATTGAGTCAACCCGTAAACTTACACCTGAAGAGCGAGCCGATTACAAGGAATACCAAAAACTAGCCGATGCATTCACGCCCATTCTGAAGATGTTTGCCAGCGAATATGCCAATCAGAATGCCTACGATTCGATTCAGGTACACGGTGGTTCGGGCTTCATGAAGGATTATGCCTGTGAGCGTATCTACCGCGATGCCCGTATTCTTACCATTTATGAAGGAACGTCGCAATTGCAGACAGTTGCTGCCATCCGCCATGTCACTACCGGCAATTACCTCAAACAAATCCGATATTACCAGGAACAACCCATCAGTCCGGAATTCAATTCGTTTAAAAAACGGCTGGATAGTATGATTACCCTGTATGAAAATGCAGTGAACCGGGTAGTAGATTCGAAAAATCCGGAGTACATCGATTTCCAGGCGCGTCGTGTAGTGGAAATGGCCGGTCATATCATCATGTGCTACCTGCTGTTGATTGATGCAACCCGCGACAGCATGTTCTCAAAATCAGCTGAGATTTACCTGAAGTTTGCCGAAGTGGAGGTTCGTAAACACGCAACCTACATCAAGCATTTCGAGGTAGATCAAATTGATAAATACCGAATGGTATAAATTGTATTTAAAAAAATCCCTGTTAACTGAACTGTATACGTCTCGTAAAATCGGGGCGACTACCTGTCAGTTAACGGGGATTTTTTAAATTTCTTCGCCAAAATAATATTCAACGAGGCGCTTATTAGCAGTAATATAAGCCCGGTATGGCGATGACCGGCGTAGAAGATTGGCCTTGATCGTGTGCTGTAGAAAACGAAATAAGAATCGACGGAAAGGGGTAAAACGCTGTTGGATTTCTTCGATACATGCTTTTAAATCATCACTTCTAAAATGGAGGATACTGTTTAATACATCACCATCGGCATAAAAGCCACAATGGTAATTTTGTGTCGCAAAAGCCCTTGGAGGAAACGTGGGAGCTCCCAGTCCGGCCACCCGGAATAAGGTATTCAAAAAATCACGATAGGTAATGCGACAGTGATCGCCACCTCCCAGATTGAAGAATTTTCCGTTTAGTTCAGCCTGATGATTGATAGCATTGACAAATGCTTGTGCTGCATCGCCCGGCGAACAGGTTTCAATCCGGGTATCAAGCGGCATATGAAACATAAACTTTGATAATTTATGCCGTTTCAGAATAGCGGTAATCCGAAACACAGACCAGCGAAGCTTCGAAGTTTGAACTGCCTGTTCAGCCTTAGCTTTCGATTGAGCGTATGTATCATTATCACAAGGCATTACCGGATCGTCAACCGAAATATTGGGATTCTTCAACCGGTCGCCATACACCGAAATGCATGAACTGTACAGAAAAAAAGCATCCGGAGAGGTTTTTTCCAACTGTTTTATCAGTACTTTTGTTGCAGTGACATTGATTTGTTCAGCCAACCCGGGATGACGATCGGCTTTGGGCGACAAAACAGCGGCCAAATGAATGACAATGTCGAATTTTTCATTCAGGGCAAGTATGTTGGAATGATTGATTAAATCACCGTAAATTAAACGAATTCGATTTCGAAAGGGACGATAGAACAGCACTGTTTCGACAGTACGCTTATCAAAAACTACCAGCTCGAAATGCTGTGTATCAAGTAAACGGAGAAACACTTCCCGACCAATAGTTCCGGAAGCGCCGGTCAAAAGAATTTTGGGGTTGACTGACATACAATCTCAGGTTGTGTTTTCAAGGTAAAGAGTAAAACAAAATAGTCAAAATATTGTTTAAATATACAAACCATACCGTAAATATTTAACAAATTTACAAATTGAATCATTTCGGTTGAATTGTCTAACATCCGAAATGAGAACTGAGTGAATTTCAAAAACCCGCATCTTCTACTCTATGATTAAAAACCAACAACTTGTATGTATTTCCAGCACCACCTGGTGGGGATACTACACCAAATCGACTGTGCAAATCCTCGAGCGGTTAGCAGCTCATAACCAGGTACTTTTTGTTGAGTACCCCCATACCTGGAAGGATATAGTAATGACTCTGATCGGGCGACAACAGGGTCCGTTCGTAAAACGTATGCTGGGCATCAGCAAACACCTGGAACAAATCACTACGGCTTCATCGACTCAGGTTTACGATTTGGTTCCTCCTCCCATGCTACCGGTTTACTTTTTAAAAAACGAGCGTCTCTTCAATTTCCTGTTTCGGTACAATGCCTGGATCTACAGGCGCTCGCTTCTGAAAGCCATGAAACAAGCGGGCATGGATAATCCTATCGTAATTACTGCCTTTCATCCCTTTTTTGGGGATGCAATGCTGGGCAAACTCAACGAGAAAGCGCATATTTACTATTGTTTTGATGCTGTTGAAACCTGGTTTTACGGGGAGCGAATCGTGGATATTGAACGCAGGTTTATCCAACAGGTTAAAGGAGTTATTACCACTTCCGACGCACTGAACCGCGAAAAAAGCAAGCTGAATCCTAATTGTATAACCGTGAAAAATGGAGTTGATTTTCAGCTTTTTGCACCTCATTCCCGTACAGAAATCCCAACTCGCGATCGTAAAAAAATCGGTTATATCGGAAGTCTTGATCATCGCTTCGACATCGATTTGGTGGAATATGTCGTAAAAAACAGTCCTGATTATGATTTTGAGTTTACAGGAGCTCTTTTAAATCCGCAGGTAAAAGAACGACTACAAGGCTATCCGAATGTTACCATTTTTCCTCCGGTGAATGCCGAAGAAGTGCCTGCCTTGCTGGCCAGTTACGATGCAGGGCTTATTCCATACATCAGGAACGAAGCTAATAAGAACATCTATCCACTCAAAATTAACGAATACCTGGCCGTGGGTGTTCCGCTGGTAATGACAGATTTTGCACACTTACCCGAATTTGAGGGTATGGTTAGTACTGCCAGCGATGAAAATTCATTTTTAAATTGCTTACACACTGAAATTACATCGGATACACTTGCAAAAGTGCAGGAACGTATTAACTTTGCAAGAAATAATTCCTGGGAAGCACGTACGGAAGCCTTTAGTGATGCACTAAAAGCACTAATCGATAAGTAGGCCCTTCCTGATCAATTATATTCAAACCATAGTTGTATGTACTATAAAAGCATTGGAGATTTAAACCGCTCGATCCTGACTAACATCCATCTGGTTCCATCGGATACCGATTTGATAGTCGGGATACCCCGCAGTGGCATGGTTCCGGCCATACTTATCGCACAGGCACTTCACCTTCCGTTCACCGATATCCATTCGTTTATTGCAGGCCGTATGTTTGGCAAAGACGAAAGCCACCATCAGGTTATTGATAATCAGAGATATAAAAATATTCTGATAGTCGACGACAGTGTGGCATCGGGGAATGCCATCACCAAGGCAAGAGCGATGCTGCAAAACCTGGAATCGCTTTTCAATTTAAAGTACTGTGCGATATACATCGTTCCGGTAAAAGTAAAAATGGTCGACATCTATTTCGAAACGCTGGCTTTGCCACAGGTTTTTCAATGGAATGTGTTTCACCATACCGTGCTCGAGAAGGCATGCTTCGACATAGATGGCGTTTTGTGTGAAGATCCTACCCTTGAGCAGGATGACGATGGTCCGTTGTACCGCGATTTTCTGATAAATGCGAAACCCTTGTACATTCCGGAATGTAAAATTGGAACGATAGTCACTTCCCGGCTTGAAAAATACCGTAAAGAGACTGAAGAATGGTTGCAGAAGCACAATATCAGATACAATCAACTGGTGATGTATAATCCCGGAAAAACAAAAAAGAGTGATTATATTCATCCGGCTGCGTTGAAAGCGAGTGTATATAAATCGCTGAACTATTTCTTGTTTATTGAAAGCTCCTACTATCAGGCCCGTAAAATTAACCAGATTACCGGAAAGCCTGTATTGTGTACCGAAATTTTTGAGATGATAACAGAAAGTGAATCGCTGATGCACAATATCCGTAGCGGGAAATATCTTCCGGGCACCCGCGAATTTCTGTTGAACATCCGAAGACGAGTCAAAGGATACTAAAAGGTTAGACCAACTCAGAAACACAGACATCAAACCAACCATTATCAACAATAATAGCTCATCAACCAATTGTTATTCAATTAATTAATAGCATAAAATGAACATCCTGTATTATATTTTGCTTTTGGTGAATTACGGTATATACCTGGTAATTCTGATTCCGGTCTTGTATTTTCTGGTATTTTCGGTGGCCTCCCTTTTTTACCGTCAAAAGAAGAAAAAGCTCAAACCTGGTGAAAAACGAAAAGTTAGTGTCATTTTCCCTGCTTATCAGGAAGATGCAGTTATCCTGAACTCCGCCAGTGCAGCCCTTCGACACCACAGCGAGCTGGCCGACCTGCACATTCTGGTTATTGCCGATGGTTTACAACCTGCAACTATCGAAACGTTACGTAAGGCAGGAGCACAGGTAGAGGAAATTGTAAATACCGAGGGCACCAAAGCCGCAGCACTGGAATTTGCCATGAAGTTTATCCCCGAAAATACAGGTGAAATGATTATCCTCGACATCGACAATGTGATGAAGGATGGATTTGTGGATTCAATTATTACCACTAAATTGAAGAAAAAACTACAGATTGTACAGGGCCACCGTACGGCAAAAAACCAGAATACCCCCTACGCCGTGCTCGATGCCATCAGTGAGGAAATCAACAACTCGATTTTCAGGCGCGGTCACCGGGTGCTGGGACTTTCCTCCGCCCTGATTGGATCGGGATTTATATGCGATGTGGCATTGTTTAAAAATGAGTTTGTCGGTCATGTAAAAAGCAAGGGTGAAGACAAAGAATTCGAGCTTCGGCTGCTGAAAAACCGGATTCGGATTGGCTATGATGACAATGCCGTGGTGTACGATGAAAAGGTACAGCGTTCGGATGCCTTTTACCGGCAACGCAAACGCTGGATGGCTATTCAGCGCGACCTTCAGCGCGAAGAAGCCAAAAAAGCCTTCAGGAGTCTCTCTGGTTTTACCAATATCGAATACCTCAACAAGATGTACCAGCTGATGATTCCCCCGAAAATCATTACCATAGGAGTTATAACGATGGGAATGGTGTTATCGCAAATCCTCTATCACCTGTTCCCCGTGGCAATGCTGTATCCCGTTCAGCTCAGTTGGCTTATCTTATTTATTCTTCTGATAGTTACCGGCATTACCGCATTTCCGCTGCGTTATCTGAACAAGAAAATGTTGTTCAAAGCGGTAATTCACCTTCCCAATGTATTGTTTTTAATGATTAAAGCAAGATTGAATTTAAAGAAGATTGGGAATGATTTTGTACATACGAAGCATGAGCTGTAAGCACCCAGTCCGGCTCTCCCAACGGGTCGGCATCAGAGGCTAATTGCAGGGCAATCGTGTTGTCTAAGCGTATTTTCACGATTTCCGGATCACTATATTTCATTTTTGATTTCATTCGATTCTATATTATTGGTTGATGATTACTTTTTGAACCGCATTCCCGTATTTTAAAAGATACACCCCGGATTGAAAACGGTGGTCGATGATGGTGGAGAATCCTGTAGCCAGTTGATCCGCCAGCAATTGACCCGATAAATCATACACACGAATAAGTTCGTTTGACGCTAAACCAGCCGATTGTACGGTTATTTTATTGTCGCTGTTTACGTAAATCAGAACCTCGGGTGTATCCCTATCGCGGATAGAAGTAACTTCCCCGGGTGAACGGAATTCAACACTAAACCGTCCGGAGCTTTCAATTTCACCGGCTTCAAATGTGTACTCTGTACCTTCCTGCAATTCGGCTTCCTGACTTGTAAAATGATCTTTCAACACTACTATTAAATGGTCGAGATTCGTGAGTTCGGTAGCTCTGATTGTAAACGATCCGCTTTTCACCGGACGAAAGCCCAGCAATACAGAATTTCCTGCATCAATTCGCTGTCGTTTGTTGATTACCAACTCTTTATCGGCAACCACTGAAAATAGCTCAGCGTAATCAGGTGAGTTGACGTTCATTTTATCCGAATCGTAGAAATCGTAGCCATCCTGTGCAAGATTGCTGGTAGAAATAATGGTTTTATCGGTATTCACTCCATTATCCAATTCAAGACGAAGAATGCTGCGGGAAGTTTGACCCTTCACCCTCAACCGGTTTGAATTAACACTCTGATCACGTAAGGTACGCATCTCATTGGTAAAGGTGATGGCAGGGGTGGTATTGTCGGTATTCACTTTCACCCAAAATGCCTGAAGAGGAGCTATGTACCGGCTCATCTCACCTCTTACACCGACAGTAACATCGTCTTCGCCATCGAAGGTATCAAAGCCCATCACACCACTTGCCGTCCGTGTTCTAACCCAAACTGTCGGACGAATATCGGTGCGCAAACTTTGGGTTCCAAAGCCGGTAACAGCGTTCCAGTCGATATGAGATGGATAGGGATTTCCCACCAGGTTGAATCCCCGGGGGCCGCCTGCTGAAGGAGTGCGTGTCAGAGTTATGGGGCCTACAGCTCCATTGTTAAGGGTTCCGGTAAATTGATAGGTACCGGCAGTGTTAATCTGAGCCAGATAACCTTTCCCTGCTTCCAACGGCACATTGGTGGTCGTGATTTGGGGATAAGTGGCAGTAGGTTCGTTGTAGTAGCCCATTTTATTTCCACTGGCCGATACCAGTATAGCTGCACTGGTTGCACCCGTCACGGGAGAAGATATATACCACCAGTTGTCAGTAGTTTCAGCTCCTGTTTTAGCTGCCAGCGTTTGTTGCACGGTGCTGCTTCCCGAACCCGAAATACTTCCATCGGTACGGATTGCTGCTTCATTCTTTAGCAAAAGAGTCCCGTTATTTGCTAAATCTCCGGTAAGGTGAAGTTGCTTCTGCTCACTAATGGTAAGTGATTTTCCTGAACTAATCGTAAGCGATTGCAACGACACATTGGTAGTTAGGCTAGCTGCACCTTCAACAATGGCACTTTCATTTGTCCCGGGCAGTGCTCCCGTATTCCAGCGGGCAGTGCTCTCCCAGTTACCGGCACCCACAAACACAGGTGCCGCGGAATATTCATAGGCTCCAATGTCCGATGCGCTTCCTTTAGGACGAGCAACACCAAAGATATCGGTGGCAACCGGTGAAATCACTGTACCGGCATCGATTAAAGAGGAGGTAGCTGTTAGTAACCACTTCGAATTATTGAAAGATGTCAGATCGTTAGCTGTTACTGTTTTTCCAACAAAATTGGACGGGCTGGTAAATTCGGCATACTTTACGCCACTGGTTGATCCTGAGTTCGTCTGACTGATGACAACCAAGCCTGTAAGGTTGGCTTCAAATCCGGCAGGAGACACCTGTGATTCCACAAAACGATCGTCGAAAGCGCAATTGATGAGCTTGTTGGTGGTTAGTGTGGTTTTTACCCGCACATGGTAGGGAGCCAGTGTGCCTACGCTTCCATTTCCCCAAAATACACAATTGCTAATATTGGCTTCAGCATTGTTGTAAAAAATACCGGCACCTCCATAGTTGGTGGTAAGCATTTTATTGTTCACCACTGT
>JANJXE010000253.1 GCA_024709185.1 Paludibacter sp. | reverse complement strand
CGCTAATCTTAACAATTACCTGTAATTCCTGATCCTCATTAGTTGGATCATCAACAGGCTTATCAATGCCAATACGCCAGTGTGTACCCTTGGGATTAACGCCCTTACAGGTAATCTCCCCTCCAATTTCTACCATGTAATTCAAACAACCATGCGTTTCGAGCAAATGAGCAATTACATCAGACGCTTGCCCTTTTGCAATAGCACTGGCATCAAGCATAATTGCCGGATTATCCTTGAAAAGTTTATCGCCTTCAAGCCGTACCTTCGTGTATCCGGTAATCTTCAACAGACTTTCCACATCGGGGGTCGAATCGCGGTTTTGTTTGCCAAAACCAAAACCCCAGGCATTCACCAGGGGTGCAACAGTTATATCAAACGCTCCCCCAGTGATTTTCGACACTTCTACTGCCTGCTTGTACATATCCTTAAAATAGTTGTCGACATTTACATCCGGATCATTAGTGTTGATGCGGGAAATCACCGATTGAGGGTTAAAAGTCGACAGCGATAAATCGAATTCTGCGAACTTTTCGTCAATTTCTTTTTGAAGATCTTTGCCTTCGGGATGTTGATAAACAATGCTGTAATAGGTTCCGTAGATATTTCCTGAATTGCGGCTGAATTCGTGTTCAACAGCTTTGGGACGGCAGGCAACCACCGATACCATCAATACAACAATCAAACTTGTAAAAACGAGATTCTTGTTCATTGTAATTTAAAAAGGATCAAAGAGTAAACGCTGACCACGTACAGCATCATTTACATTACCATCGGAATATACCAGTTCTCCATTTACCCAGGTTTTTAAAACCCGGTGATGAAACGTAGTGTCTTCGAAAGGTGACCAACCGCATTTTGATTCAATTTCACTGGTATTTACCTTCCATTCTGCGGAAGGATCGACCAGTACCAGATCGGCAAAATAGTCCGGCCTTATAAATCCGCGACGGCGTACACGGAACAGCTCAGCAGGAGCATGGCACATTTTACGCACTACCTTTTCCACTGATAGCTTGCCTTGAAGTGCAAGTTCGAGCATAGCAACCAGTGAATATTGCACCAGAGGTCCACCCGAAGCAGCTTTCAAACAATTTCCTTCTTTTTCGCGCAGCAAATGCGGTGCATGATCGGTAGCCACTACGTCAAGACGGTCGTCGTTCAGTGCCTGTAAAAGTGCCTCCCGATCGGCCTTGCTTTTTATTGCAGGATTCCATTTGATTCTATTTCCGTACTCCGCATAGTCTTCGTCGGTAAACCATAAATGATGCACACAGACTTCGGCTGTAATCCGTTTTTCTTTCAGCGGGATAGAATTGGAAAATAACTCCATTTCACGGGCTGAGGACAGATGCAGTACATGCAGGCGGGAATTGTACTTACGGGCAAGTTCTACAGCGAAAGAAGAAGAACGATAACAAGCCTCGTCGTTTCGAATCAAAGGATGAAACTGAATGGGCAGGTCATCACCATGCAGCGACTTATAATGCTCCTTGTTGGCACGTATAGTGGCTTCATCTTCACAATGTGTAGCAATTAGCATTGGCACTTCCGAAAAAATACCACTGAGGGTTTCCAGATTATCCACCAGCATATTTCCGGTGGATGAACCCATAAACACTTTCACACCACACACCTCTTCCGGATTTACCTTTCGAATCTCATCGAGATTGGAATTAGTGGCACCCATGTAGAAGGAATAGTTTACAACCGATTTTTCAGCACCAAGACGATATTTATCTTCCAACGCTTCAATGGTTATAGTGAGCGGCATGGTATTGGGCATCTCCATAAATGAAGTTACACCTCCGGCAGCAGCAGCACGCGATTCGGTGTGTAAATCAGCTTTGTGAGTAAGGCCGGGCTCACGGAAATGCACCTGATCGTCGATTACTCCCGGCAACAGCCATAATCCCTCGGCATCTGTCACTTCGTCGCAATGAACGGAAGGAACTTCATTCCCTTCGCAAATTTCTTTAATAAGTTGTCCGTCGACCACCACCGAAGCCCTGTAGATGCGGTCTTCATTAATTAGTGTGGCATTTTTTATTAATAACATAAGATACCTTAATAAGAGGATGGTTTACGCGGATATTTCCGGAACCAGCTTTGAATTTTCAACTGAATAACTCCGAAAAACGCTTCCCCAAAAATTCCACCACTCATTTTGGAAGTTCCAAGTTCACGGTTAATAAAAATGATGGGGACTTCTTTCAGGGTAAAACCGCACTTGTAAGCTGTGAATTTCATTTCAATCTGAAAGGCATAGCCTTTAAAACGGATTAAATCGAGCTCCATTGTTTCGAGCACCTGACGACGGTAGCATTTGAATCCGGCAGTAGTGTCGGCAATGTGCAGTCCCAGTACAAAACGAACGTATTTCGATGCAAAATACGACATCAACACCCTCCCAATCGGCCAGTTCACTACATTTACACCACTCACATAGCGTGAACCAATAGCCACATCGGCATTTTCTTCGGAACAGGCTTTGTAAAGCCGCTGTAAATCGGCAGGATTATGCGAAAAATCGGCATCCATCTCGAAAATATAGTCGTAACCATTAGCCAGCCCCCACTTGAAACCGGTAATATAAGCCGTACCCAGCCCCAGTTTACCCTGGCGTTCAATCATGTGAAGCTGACCGTTAAACTCAGACTGCAAACCACGCACAATGGCTGCCGTTCCATCGGGTGAACCATCTTCAATAATCAGAATTTCAAAGGGTACATCCTGACGAAATACCGCACGGATAATATTCTCAATATTCTCCTTCTCGTTGTAGGTCGGAATAATTACCAGATTTTTCGACATGGCGCTGCTAATAAATGGTTAGTCAAAAATAAATAAGTCTGTGGGATTAAATCGATCGAGGGTATGCAATTGCACATCGGTTCCAACTCTTATTTTATTGTTTTCCAGGTGACTTTTCACAGTTGAATAAGCCACATCCGGATGATTATTTTCCTTACTCAAATGACAAAGAAACACATATTCCAGGTGATCGCAATAGTTTTGAGCAAGAAAAGCACCTGTCTGTTCGTTACTCAGGTGGCCGGTATCCGAATTAATGCGTCGCTTCAAATCGGCCGGATAATGACCATTAGCGAGCATATGTGGATCGTAATTAGCTTCGAACACCATATAATTAGCCTGCTTCAGCTCATGGGCGGCCGATTCGCAAACATGCCCAAGGTCGGTAGCAAAGGTAAATCGTTTGCCTCTGTATTCTACCGTGTAGCCTACACTATCGGTAGCATCGTGCGAAACCGGAAAGGAGTGAATGGAAAATTCGCCCAGTTGAATACTTTCAAATTTCTCCAGAAAACGCCTTGCTCCGATTAATTTTTCAGTTACACAATAACTCCGGTCGATTCCTTCATGAATCTTACGGGTAGTGTATACCGGGATATGATGAATGGTACCCAGTGAGCCTACTGCCCGAATGTGGTCGGCATGGTCGTGTGTTACAAAAATGCCCCATATATGCTGAAAATCAAGTCCGATCGCTCTCAGATTCTTGCGGATAGTACGTACACCAATTCCGGCATCTATCAGAATTCCCTGCGAAGCATTCCCTATAAAATAACAATTCCCACTACTTCCGCTGGCAAAACTCTGAAAACGTAATCGATCCATAAACTTAATGCAAATATTCGCAAAGGTAGGACTAATAAACCAATTTATTGTACTTTTGCGTTTCTTTTATGTATAAAAAAAATTAATTCAATAATGGTCATTTTGCATATTGAAACTTCGGCCAGCACCTGTTCGGTGGCCATCAGTAAAGACGACAAATGTCTTTTCTACATAGCTGATCACGAGGGTCGGAATCATGCTGCCCTGCTGAGTATTTTTATCGAAGAAGGTTTGCAACTGCTCCGTGATGAGGGTAAAAAACCGGATGCTGTAGCTGTAAGCAGCGGACCGGGCTCTTATACCGGATTGCGAATAGGCATTTCCACTGCCAAGGGAATCTGCTTTGCACTTGATATTCCGCTTATTAGTATCAATACACTTGAACTACTTGCCTGGCAAACAAAAGCGCAAATAAAGGATATTGATAACATACTGTTTATCCCAATGATTGATGCCCGGAGAATGGAAGTTTACAATGCCGTTTTCGATAAAAGAATGCATCTGGTGCGTCCTGCACAGGCTGAAATTCTTCATCCTGAATCATTTCATACTTTTTTAGCCACACACACCGTTTGCTTTTCGGGCGATGGATCTACGAAGTTGAAAGAGATACTTCAACACGAAAACGCACTTTTTCTCGACGACCTGTCACCTGATGCACGATCGATGATAGCTATGGCTGTTGAAAAGTTCAATAAGCAAGAGTTTGAAGATGTGGCTTATTTTGAGCCACAGTATGTAAAAGAGTTCTTTACTACCGCCAAACCCTTTCAGGCAAGGCAGTTGTAAGATTTCAGCCACAATAATGAATCTGAATTATGGTTCCGGTCAAACAGCTTGCGCGTTCAGCCTTTCGTTTGCATCCTTTGCGTATCTGAATTAAAGTTCTGAATAAACCTGTTTTACAACTCAAAACTATCGCCCGGAGCCGGAATTTCAATATTACGGTAACCGGCCTCCTTCAGCTTTTCGCTATAGAATTGCTGCGATTCGTATTCACCATGAACCAGAAACAAACCACGGAGCAGCTCCTTATCCTGACAAGCTAAAAAATTCATCATTTCACTATAATCCCCATGTCCTGAAAAGGCTTCAATTCGTCTAATATCCGCATTAACAGCATGATATTCGCCGAAAATGGAAATCTCACGCAATCCGGGTGCCTGAATACGGGCACCAAGAGAAGTTGGTGAACAATAGCCAATAATGAGAATGGTTGTTGAAGGTTTCGAAATATTATTGGCGATGTGATGCTTGATACGACCTGCTTCAGCCATTCCTGAAGAAGATATAATAATACAAGGCTCCTGCGAATCGTTCAACGCTTTCGATTCATCCACATTTTTAATGTAGGTAAGCAGGTTAAAACCAAAAGGATCATCGTCGTGCTTCATCACCTGCTTCACTTCATCGTTCATGGAGTCGGTATTCATACGAAAAACCTCGGTGGCATTTACCGAAAGTGGACTATCAACATACACTTTAATGCGGGGTAATTTGCCTTCATTGTAAAAGTTATTCAACAGGAAAACGATCTCCTGGGTCCGGCCAACCGAGAATGAAGGAATAATAAGCTTACCCTTTTTCTCCACACAGGTATGCATCACAATTTCCAGCAATTCATTTTCAATGGTGCTCTGCGGTTCGTGAATCCGATTGCCATAGGTTGATTCCGTAATAAGGTAATCGCACTGAGGAAAAGGTTGGGGTGCTTTTAGCAGGTAATTGAAAGGCCGCCCGATATCGCCGGTATAGGCAAGTCGTTTTTTCTGACCATTTTCCTTCACTTCGAGATTCACCACTGCACTTCCCAGCATATGTCCCGAATTGGTAAATTTCACATTGATATCGTCGTTGATGTAAAAACGACGATTGTAGGCTACGCTGATAAAAAGGTTCATACTATCCTCAGCATCATCGACGGTGTAAATGGGAGTCGTGGTGGGTAAACCCTGCCGCGCCCGTTTTTTATTGAACCACTTGATATCGAGCTCCTGAATATGACCGCTGTCGGGCAACATAATTGAACAGAGGTCGCGGGTAGCATTGGTACAAATAACCGACCCCCGGAATCCCTGTTTGTAAAGATAGGGCACCAAACCCGTGTGATCGATGTGAGCGTGAGAAAGGATGAGGTAGTTGATGGTCTCCGGGTCGAAACCCAGCTTACGGTTCATCGAATCGGTTTCCATACCCTTTCCCTGGTACATTCCACAATCGATTAAAATCTTTTTATTCTTATCAGTAGTGATAAGCACTTTACTACCTGTCACCTCGCGTGCTGCGCCCAGAAATTCGACTTTCATACTTTATCGTTTTTAAATG
The DNA here is from genome assembly GCA_024709185.1 of Paludibacter sp. Classification (GTDB taxonomy): domain Bacteria; phylum Bacteroidota; class Bacteroidia; order Bacteroidales; family Paludibacteraceae; genus Paludibacter. The sequence continues at coordinate 2,918 of JANJXE010000253.1, read as the reverse complement.
ATTGATCATTTATCATTAATCATTAATCATTTTTTTTATCATTTCTTCTTCGCTCCTCGTGTCTTTGGTTTCCCATACTTGGCCATCATCTTGTCCTTGTACCGTACTTTTTGATTTACCTTCTGGTTTTTAGCTGCTTTTTCGTGGAAAGCTCCCCCACCCTCTGGTCGTTTGGGTAGTTTTACCAGGATATTCTTCATTACCGGTTCATCCTTATCATAGGACGTAATTTCATCTGAAACTTCAACGCCCTCCGGCATCGACATCAAGGTTATCTTTTTCTCCATCAGCTCTTCGATGGCTGCTTTAGCCTCCGCATCACGGGAGGTGAAAAAAGAAATGGCCACCCCTTTTTTAGCAATACGACCGGTTCGACCAATTCGGTGCATGTAATTTTCCGGTTCAGAAGGAATATCAAAATTCACCACATGGGTCACGTCGTCGAAATCGAGACCACGTGCCACCAGGTCTGTGGCAATAAGTATACGAAAATCACCTTTATTAAATCGACGCAATTGCTCGAATCGAAAATTCTGTGATTTATTGGCATGAATCACCCCTGTGAAAGCAGCAATATCTTCGTGTAATCGGTCATACACATCGTCGGCCATTTGACGGGTAGAAACAAAAAGCAAAACCTTGGCGAATTCAGGATGTTCATTCACCAACAATTCAATTAAATTGATTTTTGTAGCGAAGTTCGGCACCTTAATGGCAGCCTGTTTTATATTTTCGAGCGGTGTACCCGAACGTGCTGCTTCCACCACTTCGGGATCGATAAAATAATCGGCAATAAACCGACTTATTTCGTCGGTCATGGTAGCCGAAAACATCAGGTTTTGTCGTTTGGTGGGAAGAAACTCCATAAGTCGAACCAGCTGAGGACGGAAACCCAGGTTCAGCATTTCATCCACTTCATCGATCACAAATTTCTTTATATTTCTGAATTTCAGAGTTCCATTTAGCAGAAAATCAAGCATACGACCCGGTGTACCCACAACAATATCGAGCCCTTCAAGTAAATAGGGCGTTTGCTGCACCATATTTACACCGCCATATACAGCTACCGAGCGCAGGGGCATATAAGCAGCCAGCTTGCGTACTTCGTCTTCTACCTGCGTGGCCAACTCACGGGTTGGCACTACAATGGCCACAGTGGGATGTTTCTCACGCGAGAACTTCCATTGTTTGAGTATAGGCAATAAAAAAGCAAGGGTCTTTCCCGTACCGGTTTGAGCTATTCCCACCATATCACGACCCGAAAGGATTACCGGATGGGCTTTTTCCTGAATGGTAGTGGGCTCCTGCAATTGCAATTCGGCCAACGCATTCAGTAATGGTTTGGGTAAACCGAAATCTTCAAATGTCATTTTTCCTTTAAATTTTCACAAAGATACATATTTTTCGCAGCCTGATACGTTCAGATAAAGAACTGTTAATATCTTTTTGAATCGGGTAAGGGGTTGACTTCAAAAAATTGACTACTTTTGCGTATTAAAATACACGATCATACTATATATGGAAGAGCTTTTTAAAGACCGTCATATCGGCCTGTCGGACAACGACCGTGCTACCATGCTGAAAGCACTGGGAGTAAACACATTAGACGAACTAATTGCACAAACCATCCCTGCGGATATCCGAATTCAGAAAGCCCTGGATTTGCCGGACGCCCTTACCGAGGCACAGTTTCTCAAACACATGGGCTCCCTGGCTGCCAAAAACAAGGTTTTCACGTCATTAATTGGTACAGGTTGGTACAATACGAATACTCCTTCGGTAATCATACGAAATATTTTTGAAAATCCTTCCTGGTACACTTCCTACACCCCTTATCAGGCTGAGATTTCGCAAGGCCGACTCGAAGCCTTGTTGAATTTCCAAACGGCTGTGTCGGAGTTTACCGGACTGCCGGTTGCAAATGCGTCCTTACTGGATGAAGCTACAGCTGCAGCAGAAGCAGCAACAATGATGTACAACCTGCGTAGCCGCGAACAGGTGAAAGCCGGTGTAAATAAATTGTTTGTTGATGAAGCCACTTTCCCGCAAACGCTGGCCGTACTGCGTACCCGCACCCGGGCTCAGGGCATTCAACTGGTTGTTGGAAACTACGAATCATTCATTTTCAGCGACGATTTCTATGGAGCGATTGTACAGTTCCCGAATGCCAACGGTGAAATCTGCGATTACCGTCATTTTGTACAGAAGGCCAGTGAGAAAGGAATGAAAGTAGCCGTTGCAGCCGACATTCTGAGTCTGGCATTACTCACCCCTCCGGGAGAATGGGGCGTTGATATTGTTCTCGGTTCGACCCAGCGCTGGGGAATTCCGGTGAATTACGGTGGTCCTTCGGCCGCTTACTTTGCCTGTAAGGAAGCCTACAAGCGTGACATGCCGGGACGTATCATCGGGATGAGCAAGGATGCCAATGGTAAACCAGCACTTCGCATGGCACTGCAAACCCGCGAACAACACATTAAACGCGAAAAAGCAACGTCGAATATCTGTACTGCACAGGCTCTCCTGGCAACTATGGCCGGAATGTACACGGTGTATCACGGTCCGAAAGGTATTCGAAATATTGCACTGCGCATTCACAGTTATGCTGCTTACCTTAGCGAAATGCTGCCGGTTTATGGTTATACTCAGCTGAATACTAACTTCTTCGATACGCTGAAAATCAGTTTGCCTGAAGAAATCAGCATGGATGAATTCAAAAAGACAGCACTGAAACACCATTTCAACTTCCGCTATTTTGAAGATGGAACGATTGGATTGAGCATTGACGAGAGTGTAGACAATGAGGTATTGAACCAACTCATCGAAGTTTTCGCTACCGCTGCAGGCAATTCAGCTGTAGAAGTAAGCAACGATGAAATAGCCTTCTCGCCTGCTTTTGATGAATCGCTGGAACGAAC
>JANJXE010000249.1 GCA_024709185.1 Paludibacter sp. | reverse complement strand
GTGGGGAAGGCTATATGATAGAAAAAAACTATCAGGTGCTGATTGATGGATCGGATGCTGAACCAATTACTCCTACTTATACCATCAATAAGGATGATCTACTGGAGCTGAGTTGGCCGGTGTGTACCAACTTTAATTTTTATTCCTATGTCCTTAAAAAAGGACATCAGAAAATTGCTGAAATTAAAAACCGAAACCTCACCCGTTTTGTCGATAGTTTGTACGTGGGTGGAAATGCCGGTTATGAAATTGAGGTGCATGTATATACCCAAAACCGGTTTACTGTTGGACGAACCTTGTTGGTTACTATCGAAGCTCCACAACCTTTTTTCGAATTGATTTCACTGGATAGTTTGAAAGTTCACTGGCGTAAGCCAGTTATTAAAAGTAATGTTCGACTGGCTTATGGAGTGGGTATCAGTACCTATAAAAAACACTATATTCCTTTTGGTGATACTTCTTGTGTTATTCCTGTTCCGGCTTTTGGGGTTCAACATATTTTTCAGCTTTCAACCCATCCTTATCACGACAGTACCTTATTTGATGCCCGAACACTGGTTCAACGGTATTACACCTTTGGTACCTCACTACAACTCCCTACCAACCGAATAGTGTACAACAAAAATTCCAGTTTGCTTTTTTCCTATAGTAATAGTGATCGTGAGATTAATAGTCTTGATGCGATAACACGTACTAAGTTAAAATCTGTAACCCTGCCCGAAATTCCTTTTCTGGCTGCTACCGGGGTTTCATCCCATAAATTGGTGTTTTTATCCTTCTACAATACTTTTTATGTTTTTGACGATGAACAGCTTACTGCTTTCGAATCGTTTAAGGTGGGAGGGTTCAATGGCTACGGGATGTTTGTGTTAACCGATAATCATTACATTGCTATGAAGTGTTATGATCAGGTTCATATGATTAATCTTACTAACAAATCGCTGGAATCGACCCTTACACTGCCTCAGACCTATTACAATACGAGACCGATAGCAACCACATCGCAGGATGGCAGTTATATATTTGCGGCAGGTATTGCCGGGTACAGGCTATACCGATACAAGGATAAATCCTTTACCCTGGTTTCATCGGATAGCCGATCCTATGCTTCGGCGCTTTTTAATCCGCTAAATCCGTCGGAAATAGCATTTACCTTTACCGATTCACCTGTACTGGAAATACGTTCGGTGCCCGACTTTTCTTTAAAAAGAAGTATTCAGTTACCCGGGAAGTACTTTGTTGAGAATTTTGATACATCCACGGGTTTGCTGTTACTCAATAATTATTCGAAATTGCTGGCTGTGAATACGTCTACAGGACTCATCCTGAAAGGTCCGAATTGTACATCCGACAAGTATTTATTGCATGGAAACACCCTGTATAATCCGTATGGCTATTTTTTCGACATGTCGAAATGGTGGTAGTAAAAAAACAGATCAATGAAAAAAATACATACCATTTGGGCATTCCTGGCGTTTGTTACTGTAGTTAACGGTCAACACTTTTCACTTCGATTCGAATCAGGTCCGGGACAGTATTCCATGAGGGATTTAAAAGCACTGCAAACTGACCTGAAAAACACAATAAGTGCTTTGGAGGTTGAATCGGTGGAACGATTTCCTACCACCCTGTACTATGGAATTCAGGCCAACTATCATTTCAATAAAAGAATTGCGATGGGTGTACATGTATATTACAACACAACGGCCGGAAGAAATCATGTGGCAGATTATTCAGGAGAATACAAAATGGATATGTTATTAAATAGTGTTGCAAACGGAACCAATTTCAGCTATACATTTGCCGGTTTTGGTAAAATGAATATCAGTGCAGTGCTGGGAACGGGTGTCCGCCTGTCGGGCTTTCGGGTGAAAGAAGACCTCATTGTTTATGGCGACACGCTTTCGCATTCGAACGAGTTGTACCGTGGTGTAAACTATTATGTAGCACCGGCCATTGAAGTATCGTATTCGTTGGTGAAAAAGCTCGAGTTGATCGTAAAGGCAGGATATGAACTAAATTTCAGAAGTGTATACGTGGATAATGAAGATGGAGAAAATATGATTTTATTTTACCGGGAAAATAAACCGCTAAATATCGATTATTCCGGATTAAGAGTAGGATTATGCATTGCTTATAATTTTTAAGGTATGGATAAGATAAAAATCACTGGTTTACTGTGGTTGCTGCTGATTGTAGCACACTCCGGAGCCGAAACCATCAGCCTCGATAGCTGCCGGACCCTGGCGCGAAATCATTATCCGCTTATTCATCAGGCAGGCCTTATCGAACAAACGCGTCAATTCAGTGTGGAAGCAGTTGAAAAAGGCTGGTTGCCCAGGGTGTCGTTGTCGGTTCGGGCAAGTTATCAGTCCGATATTACTGAACTTCCCGAGGCGCTTACTTCGGTACTTTCAAGGCAAATGGGTGTTCCTCTTGAACCGTTTCAGAAACGGGATCAGTATCAGGCTGTGTTGGATGTAAGCCAACTGATTTGGGATGGCGGACAAATGAAAGCTCAAAAGTCGGCTATCAATGCCAATGCCCTGGTTGAAAGACAAAAAGCTGAGACTGATTTGTATGCACTCAACGAACGAATAAACAATTTGTATTTTGGTATCCTGTTGTTGAAAGAACAACTCGAAGGTCAAACTATCCTGATGGATGAACTTCATCAAAACCTGAAAAAAGCAGAATCGCTGAAGGCGAATGGATTGCTGTTGCAAGCTGATGTGGATGCGGTGAAAGTGGAGCTCATTACTGCCCGACAACGAATAAACGAACTGCAAAGTAATCTGAAAAATTACTGCCAGGTGTTGTCTGCTTTTACCGGTCTCACTATCAACGAAAAATCAGTACTACAGCTTCCGGTTGCCGAACTTCCGGCTGCCATGGAGAACAATCGTCCGGAACTCAACATGTTCGATGCACAACACCAGTACCTCGACAGTCAGGAAAAAGCAGTGTATGCTTCTGTGTTACCAAAAGTGGGAGCGTTTCTTCAGGGTGGTTACGGACGGCCGTCGCTTAATATGTTTAATCCTTCACTGGCACCTTATACAATTGGAGGAATTCGGCTAAACTGGGACCTGAGCAGTATGTATACCCGGCGCACTCAGCTTGATAAAATAGCTGTAAGTAAAAAAAGTGTAGAAGTAATGCGGGAGACCTTCCTCTTTAATAACGCTATTCAACGCACACAGCACCAGCTGGAGATGGAAAAGATACGTGAAAACCTGAAAACAGATGATGAACTTATCAACCTTCGGTTCACAATTAAACGAAGTGCGGAAGCAAAATGGCACAATGGTACGCTTACAGTCACCGACCTGTTACGCGAAATCAATGCAGAACACCTGGCCCGTCAGCAAAAGAAAGTGCACATGATTCAACTCTGCATGGCCGTTTATCAACTTAAAACAGACAGTAATAACTACTAATAATGGGGAAGATGAAAAGCTATTGGTATGGACTTTTAGTATTCGTGTTGGCCGGCATCATTTCGTGTAAAAACGATGTTTCTGAATACGATGCATCCGGGACTTTCGAAACCACAGAAATCATTGTTTCGGCAGAAGCAAGTGGTAAAATTTTGGAATTTAATCTTGTTGAGGGACAGGAACTAAGTGAAAATAAACGGCTTGGTGTAATTGACAGTACACAAATTTTCCTGAAAAAACTTCAGCTACAGGCATCACAACAAGCCCTTCTGAGCAGGAAACCCAATCTGAACAAGCAAATTGCCGCACTGGAGCAGCAACTGGCAACAGCACGGAAGGAAAAAAATCGTGTGGAACAACTGGTGAAGGCTGAAGCCGGCACAAGCAAGCAACTCGACGATCTGACAGCTCAGGTAGCAGTGATGGAAAAACAACTCGCAGCTTCCCGATCTACGCTTGAGACAACTCTGGAAAGCCTTTCGCACGAAAATCAGGCCCTGGAAATTCAGATTCGACAGCTCGATGATCAACTTGCGAAATGCAGAATTTGCAGTCCGGTTAATGGTACTGTTTTGGTGAAATATGCCGAAAAGGGAGAACTGGCAATTGCCGGAAAAGCCTTGTTTAAGGTAGGTGATACACACAACATGCAATTCAGGGCCTATATTACGGCCGATCAACTTTCGCAGGTAAAGGCAGGACAACAGGTACAGGTGCTGGCCGATTACGGGGAAGATGAGCTGAAACCGTACAAGGGTATCGTTACCTGGATATCCTCCAAATCGGAATTTACTCCCAAAACCATACAAACCCGCGACGAAAGAGCCAATCTGGTGTATGCTGTGAAAGTTGCGGTGCAGAACGATGGCTACCTGAAAATCGGACAATATGGTTATCTGAAGATAAAGTAAATGATCAGTTGTTCCGCTATCCGTAAGAATTACGGAAAAATACCGGCCCTGAACAACATCAGTTTTGAAGTTCAGAAAGGCGAAATTTTCGGGCTGATTGGTCCGGACGGAGCCGGTAAGACCACATTCTTTCGGATACTTACGACTTTGATTCTGGCCGATGAAGGTAGTGCAACAGTAAATGGATATGATGTAGTTCGTTCATACGAGTCTGTACGGAAATGTGTAGGCTATATGCCGGGCCGTTTTTCGCTGTATCAGGATTTGACGGTAGCCGAAAATCTGGAATTTTTTGCAACTGTTTTCAATACTTCCATTCAGGAGAATTATGATCTTATCAGGGATATTTATCAGCAAATAGAGCCTTTTAAGCATCGCAGAGCTGGTAAATTATCGGGAGGAATGAAGCAAAAGTTAGCACTGAGTTGTGCGTTGATTCATAAACCCACCGTACTTTTTCTCGACGAACCGACTACAGGTGTCGATCCGGTATCGCGGAAGGAGTTTTGGGGAATGCTGAAGCGACTTCAACACCAGGGTATCACCATACTTGTATCCACACCTTACATGGATGAAGCAGGACTGTGCGACCGGATTGCGCTGATTCAGCGTGGAAGTTTTCTGAGTATCGACACACCCGCGGGAATCGTTGCAGGCTTTCGTAAACGATTGTTTTCCGTTCACAGCCAGTCGATGTCGCAACTGCTGAAAGACCTGCGTGGGTTAGCCTTTGTCGAAAGCTGTTATGCTTTTGGCGATAGTCATCACATCACTCTGAAAGAACAAGCGAACACCATTACTTCAGAGAGCATTCAGCTTCAATTGCACCAAATGGGCCATCAGCATGTTGTTGTGCGGGAGATACAAGCCGGAATAGAAGACTGTTTTATGGAATTATCAAATCAGTAAGATGGATAAAGTAATCGTTGCAGAGCAGCTCACAAAGCAATTTGGTCACTTCACAGCCGTCGATCACATTTCGTTTGAAGTGGAGAGGGGAGAGATATTCGGTTTTCTCGGAGCCAATGGTGCCGGAAAGACAACTGCTATGCGGATGTTGTGCGGATTGAGTTTACCCACATCGGGAAAAGCAAGGGTCGCCGGATTTGATATTGCCACTCAGACTGAGCTGGTGAAACAAAATATTGGCTATATGAGTCAGAAATTTGCCCTTTACGATGAGCTTACGGTTGCTGAAAATATTCGTTTGTATGCAGGGATATATGATGTTCCGAAAAATGACATACAAATCAGGACTCATGAACTATTGCAGCGCCTGGGCTTCGAATCGGAAAGAAATACGTTTGTACATTCACTTCCCCTGGGTTGGAAACAAAAGCTGGCCTTTTCGGTCGCCATCATTCATCAACCCCGCATTGTGTTTTTAGATGAACCCACTGGTGGAGTTGATCCTGTGACCCGCCGTCAGTTTTGGGAAATGATATATGAAGCTACTGATCGTGGTATTACTGCCTTTGTAACCACCCATTACATGGATGAAGCCGAATATTGCAACCGGGTATCTGTTATGGTGGATGGAAAAATAGCTGCAATGGACAGTCCGGCACAACTCAGGAAAGATTTCAACGCAAAAACCATGGATGATGTTTTTCATCAGTTGGCGCGTAATGCATCGAGAAAAGCAGAATAAAATGAGCCCATTTTTATCTTTTGTACGAAAAGAATTCTACCATATTTTCAGGGATAAAACCACTACGGCTATCCTGTTGGCACTTCCAGTGTTGATGCTGATGTTGTTCGGTTATGCCATTACCACAGAGGTGAAAAACTCCAGGGTTGCAGTATATGATCCATCCAACGACCTTTTCACCAGAGCTGTGATTGAAAAACTAAACGCAAGCGAGTATTTCACGGTGGTAAAAATGCTGAAAACATCCGATGAAATAAACGAACAGTTTCGTAAAGGTGAAGTGAAGATGGTGATTGCATTCAGCGAAAAATGTTACCAGAATATGCTGCATACCGGCACTGCGCAGGTGGCACTCATTGTCGACGGTACGGATCCTAACTCCTCAAAAGCTGTTGTTGGCTATGCCAGCGCGATACTTGCACAGCAACAGCAGGATATGTTTCAGTTTACGAACATTCCATTTCAGGTACAGCCGGAAATAAAGTTATTGTACAATCCGACGATGAAAGGTGCCTATAATTTTGTACCCGGCGTGATGGGAATGATTTTGATGCTTATTTGTGCCATGATGACTTCCATTTCTATTGCTAAGGAAAAAGAAATGGGTACGATGGAGGTTTTGCTGGTATCACCGGTTAAACCATCACACATCATTTTAGCAAAAACGATCCCGTATTTTGTGCTGTCGCTTATCAATCTCTCGACTATCCTTCTGATATCGGTATTTATTCTGGGAGTACCGGTTGCAGGAAGTCTATTCTGGTTGTTAATGCTATCACTGGTCTATATTCTGGTTAATTTATCACTTGGATTGGTTATTTCATCGGTAGTCGATAATCAACAAACAGCTTTACTCATTTCAGGAATGGTGCTGATGTTACCCGTAATCATGCTTTCGGGTATGATGTTTCCGGTTGAAAATATGCCTGTGTTTTTTCAATGGATATCGCAGGTAATTCCGGCTAAATGGTACATTATCGGGGTAAAAAAAATTATGATAAAAGGGCTGGGCTTTGAAGCGATTCTGCCACAACTGAGCGTGTTACTGGGTATGGCCATCCTGTTGATTGGAGTAAGTATTAAAAAATTCAGGTATCGGTTGGAATAGGAGGCAAACATGAAAATAAAGTATTTGTTGGAAAAGGAATTTCTCCTGATAAAAAGGAATAAATTTTTACCCAGGGCGGTATTTATGCTTCCATTTGTATCATTGGCGCTGTTTCCTCTGGTAGCCAATTTTGAAGTGAAAAACCTCAATCTGGCCGTTGTGGATAACGATCATAGCAGCCTTTCACGACGATTGACCCAACAGGTAACATCTTCTGGCTACTTTCATCTTACTGAAGTTGCCGATACCTACCGTGAAGCGTTGTACAGTATAGAGCAGGATAATGCCGATTTGATACTCGATATTCCGGCAGGTTTTGAGAAAGACCTGATGACTCAGCAGAATGTTTCGGTGTTAATTGCGGCCAATACGGTAAACGGGATGAAGGGAGGATTGAGCAGTTCGTACCTGACCAGTATTCTTAACGATTTTTCGATGAATTTGCGTTCTGAAGAACTGACAACGACTACAGGACTAATTGCTCCTGCACTAACGGTGATTCCCCGCTACGATTTCAATCCGCATTTGGAATACAAATACACCATGGTTCCTGCCATTATGATGATGATGCTGGCAATGCTTACAGGTTTTCTTCCGGCTCTGAACATCGTTGGCGAAAAGGAAAAAGGCACAATTGAGCAGTTAAATGTTACGCCTGTTACCCGGCTGGAGGTTATTCTTTCGAAGTTAATTCCCTATTGGATTATTGGATTTATTGTTCTTACCATTTGTTTTTTTGTTGCATGGTTGTTTTATTCGATGGTTTCAGTAGGAGGTTATCTGTTGATTTATCTTTTTGCAGCCGTCTTTGTTCTGGCTTTTTCAGGGTTGGGGCTTGTCATTTCCAATGCTGCCAGCACTGTGCAACAAGGAATGTTTATGATGTTCTTTTTCGTTATTACTTTCATCTTTCTCAGCGGATTATATACACCCGTTAGCAGCATGCCCGACTGGGTTCAGGTCATAAGCCGGTTAAGTCCATTACGCTACATGGTCGAAGTGCTGCGATTTATTTTTCTCAAAGGAAGTACTTTGTTCGATTTGAAGTGGCATTTCGCCGCTTTGACAGTCTTTGCTGTTTTCTTCAACGGATGGGCGATACTAAGTTATAAGAAAACAGGACGCTGACGCCAACTGGTAATTTTAAATTGATTTATTCATAAAAAATACATTTTTCTGTTACAGTTTTTTGTACTTTTACACTTTCATTTAAAAAGGGTTCATTCATGACTAAAAAGCTATTATTGGTTGTTTTTATACTTAATTTTACGCAGGTTTATGCTAAAATCGGTGCGAACAACAATTTCTGGATTATTGCTCAGGATGACTACGACAGGAAGGTAGTGAATGGTGAAGATGTGATTATGCGTCGTTATATTGTCGCTCCAGCGATAAATAAAGATTATAAAAATGCAATTCAATCTGCTGACGAACAGTTCATTTTAGCTGCTTTTTCGTATTTGTTGCAAACCAACCGGGCCAACTGGATCACTACCTATATTCAGAACTGCAACGATACGCTTTCCATTTATCCACTAATGAAAGGCCTTTATTACCTTTCCGGGAAACAGTACGCTGAAGCAATCAGTGCACTTGAAAAAGTTGAAAACCGCGAATATACATTTCTTAAATTAGTACTTATAGCAGATTGCAGGTATGAATTATTGAGCGATCAGCATAATTACAAAGCAGTTATTGGTGCTTATCAACAGGCATCCGACAGTACACAGGATGAGCTTTGTAAATCAATTGTAGCAAACCGAATCAAATTTATTAAATACAGATAACACTATGCGACACTGTTCAAGACTTCTCTTTTTACTGCTTCTTTCAATGCTGATTGTGAGTTGTACTTCCTCTTCCAGGATTGCAAAAAACATGAATTCAAAGCGTTACTCACTTGCCTATATTCAGGATTCGGATATTGCTTCAGTCAAAGATTCAGTTTCATTGCGCATTGATTCTGTGGTTTTTAATGTCCCTGACATGCGGGATAGCACAATTGTAAAAAAAGAAAAAGGATGGTTTTTACCGCTGGTGCTGGTGTATGTATGGAAAGCTCAACACAACTGTGTACAGGGAAAGATGATGATGGAAGAAGATTTGCCTTCGTTCTGCAAAAATTCTCTCTCAGATGAAATGAAGCGTTCAGGCAGATTTCAGGTTGATACCCTGAAAAGTTCGAACTATGTTCTGGAAGTTTCAATTGATGAAATGAAGACGACCGGTCCTTACGTTAGTTCCGGATTTTTCTATTTTGCATTTTATGTATATGGTTATTCCTATGCAGATAATGCCGGACCTGCTATTTCGATGCTTCGTGTAAGCTATAAACTAAAAAAAGGAGATCAGCTGGTACATAGCAATTCATTCTTTGCAGAAAAGAAAACTGAGCAAATCGTAAAAAGATATACCAATATCAATATACTTCAACAGGATTACGCAGTAAGTATGGTTGAAGCCTGTTCATACAATTTCAAACGAATAAATGAACAGATTGTGACCGACCTGAATACATTTTTTGCAAGAAAGTAAGAGCTTCCCTCTACCATGGCAGACAGCCTCACTTAAAAGTTGTATTTTAGCAGTTCTTTTTGAAATTTAAACTATGCAGGAACGACATAACGACCGCGAATTATACTTTAGAGAACAGTATCACGTTACAGAGAAACATGTACTTCCGTACCTTAGAAAAGTGATGACTCTCGATCAGTCATTGATTATTGCAGAAATAGGCTGTGGGGAAGCCGGAAATTTAAAACCATTTCTGGATATGGGGTGCAGGGCGTATGGAATCGACATTGCAGCTCATAAAATTGAAAATGCAAAACGGTTTTATGCCAATCATCCACAAAAGCAGAACCTTACGCTTATTGCAGCAGATATTTACGATGTTGACCCGATATCCATGGAAAAGTTTGATTTGATTATCATGCGCGATACCATTGAACATATTCCGAATCAATCACTTTTTCTGGGCAATTTGAAAAAGTTTATGGCTCCCGGAGGAAAGATATTGATTGCATTCCCACCCTGGCGCATGCCTTTTGGAGGGCATCAGCAAATATGTAAAAGCAAGGTGCTCAGTCAATGCCCTTATCTTCATTTGTTACCTGAAATGGGATATCGTTGGATCTTGAAGCGCTTTGGAGAGACCGCTCCAACCATCAATGCATTAATGGAAATTCGGGATACGCGCCTTAGTATTCAGCGCTTTCATCAGTTGGTTGCAAAAAATAAGTATAAATTTAGTTGTAAGGAGTATTATTTGATTAATCCCAATTATGAAATAAAGTTTAAGCTTAAGTCGCGAAAACTTCCGTTTATTCTTACCATTCCCTATATCAGAGATTTTTTTACAACGGCATTTTATTGCGTTCTCGAACCGGAGGAGGTATGACTGTAGAGAACTTAAAAGGGGTTGAATTGTAAGAAAGTATACTATTTACTGGGAAAAAAAGAGAATTCGGTTTTTTCTGTATTAATATTGACTAAAAAAAAGTATCTTTGGAATCAAATTTTGTATTGATTTCATTATTGAGAATTTAGTGTTTTAGCAGTAATTTTAAATTCAGCATAATATGAATGACGAGTCGGCAACTTTCAGTGTATTGATAGCAGAAGATGAGGATTTAAATTTTCTTTTCTTAGATCTCCTGTTAAGGAAAGTAGGGAATGGGTTGTATGCTATACACCGCGCAATTAATGGCAAAGAGGCGGTTGAATATTGTGATGCCAATAAAGTCGATATTGTATTAATGGACTTAAAAATGCCTGTTATGGATGGCTTTGAAGCTACTTCAATCATTAAAAAGTCTTTCCCAAAGTTGCCAATTATTGTACAAACTGCGTATACAGGGGAATTGGATCGTCAACGGGCATTCGAATGTGGCTGCGACGAATACATGACCAAGCCTATTCAGAAGGAAGATCTGGTTGCAGTTATGAAGCAATTTCTGCCTAACTAAATGAAGGAATAAATAAGAGATTTTCGAAGGATGAAGCAAAAGTTTGAGGAGTTCCTGAATAAATTTATTGGTATTATTGAAAAGGGTGGTAATGCCTTACCGCATCCTGCTGCTTTATTTGGTGGAATTGCTCTGATTACACTGGTGATGTCCGGTATTGGTGCCTGGCTCGGCTGGGAAGGTGTAAACCCGGCAAACGGTGAATCCATTCGTGTAATAAATTTACTTTCTGTTGACGGACTACACCGTATCATGCTTCAACTGGTGGATAATTATACCAGTTTTGCACCGCTGGGAATTGTAATGGTAGCCATGCTGGGAATCGGTATAGCCGAAAGCAGCGGGTTGGTTAAATCGGCTATCAATACCTTGTTGATTAAGGCTCCTCCACGCTCAGTTACCTTCATTGTTGTTTTTACCGGTATCATGTCCAATGTCGCCTCCGATTTGGGCTATTTACTAATTATTCCCATGGCGGGAGTGATTTTTCATTCTCTGGGAAGACATCCTATTGCAGGGATGTCGGCTGCCTTTGCAGGGGTTAGTGGCGGCTTCAGTGCCAACCTGCTCATTGGAACCATTGATCCGCTGCTGGCCGGTTTATCGACCGAAGCTGCCCGTATCATCGATCCTGCCTACTATGTAATGCCAACTGCCAATTATTACTTTATGGCGGTTTCGACCTTTGTAATTACGGCTGCAGCTACCTGGTTAAACGATGTATGGATAGAGCCCAGACTTGGAACATATACCGGAAGTGTGGTCATGGAACCCATTATGCCTTTATCACCTGTTGAAAAGAAAGGTCTGCGCAGGGTGACAGTAACTATGGTAATTATTGGAGCCATTATCCTGGCTGGATTGATTCCCGATCAGGGATTTCTGCGGGGTAGCGATAACACGGTGTTGCATTCTCCGCTGTTAAAAGGATTTATATCAGTATTATTTTTTGTGGGTGCGCTCGTTGGAATTGTATATGGATATACAGTTGGTACATTTAAGAAACACGAAGATGTAATTAACGGAATGAACACCAGTTTTAAAAGTCTGGTTTCGTTTCTGGTGTTAGTGTTTTTTGCTTCCCAGTTTGTGGCCTGGTTTAAATGGAGTAACCTGGGGCTGATTTTCGCTGTTAAAGGTGCTGAATTTCTTCAGTCAGCAGATATTGGTCTTATTCCACTGGTGATAATATTTGTCGTTTTCTCGGGTATCATCAATCTTTTTATGGGAAGTGCCTCAGCCAAATGGGCCATTATGGGACCGGTATTTATTCCCATGTTTATGTTGCTGGGCTATTCTCCCGAACTCTCACAGGCCGTATTCCGCATTGGCGATAGTGTCACTAATATTATTTCACCCATGATGAGTTTCTTTGCACTCATTATTGTCTATTATCAGAAATACGAAGAAAAGTCGGGGCTGGGAACGCTCATAAGTACCATGCTTCCTTATTCGTTCGTTTTTTTCATCGTATGGACCTTTCTGATGATTGTGTGGATACTTCTCGGACTCCCTCTCGGACCGGAGGCCGGATTGTATTATCCTTCGTAAAAAGTTCCTTTTCGTAAGGGAAAAGTGGTACCCGATAGTATCATACGTTTAGAACCTTAAAAACCATCGACCATGTTAACCAGGATTATTGAATTTAGTGTCAAAAATAAGCTGATTGTCATTTTATTTACCCTTTCGGTGGTGGGATTTGGAGTGTATGCCATCCTGCAGATACCGGTAGGAGCTGTGCCGGATATAACCAATAATCAGGTTCAGGTAATTACCACTTCCGGTAATTTGTCGACTCAGGAAATTGAGCAGTACATTACTGCTCCTGTTGAAATGGAGATGGCTAATTTACCGGGAGTACAGGAAATCCGATCGGTTTCGAAATTTGGAATATCGCTGGTTACTATCGTTTTTAACGAGAATTTGGGTACCTATCTTCCCCGCCAGCTGATTGCTGAAAAGATTAAAAGCGCTGCGGCTAAAATTCCTGATGAATTTGGAGAGCCTGAAATGGGTCCGATCACTACCGGCTTAGGTGAGATTTATCAGTACACCCTCGATGTACAGGATGGGTATGAGCAGAGGTATTCGGCCATGGATTTACGTACTATTCAGGACTGGGTGGTAAAAAGGAGGCTTTCCGGAATTCATGGAGTCGTTGAAATCAACAGCTGGGGCGGATACCTGAAACAATACGAAGTGGGAATACATCCCGATCGGTTACTTTCGACAGGTGTTAGTTTGATGGAGGTTTTTAAAGCACTGGAAGCGAATAATAGTATTTCGGGTGGCGCTTACATTGAGAAAACCAATCAGAGTTATTTTATTCGCGGCGATGGTCAGGTAAAATCGGTAGAGGATATCGGGAATATTGTGGTGAAGAATGTCGATGGTGTTCCCATCTTTATTAAAAATATCGCCAGTGTTAATTTTGGACATGCCAACCGGTACGGGGCTATCACTGCCAATGGGAAAGGAGAGTCGATTCTCGGACAGGTGATGATGTTGAAAGATGCAGATTCTAAGCAGGTTATCAATGAAGTCAAACAACGTGTGGCTGAAATTCAGGATAATTTGCCGGAAGGAATTA
>JANJXE010000247.1 GCA_024709185.1 Paludibacter sp. | reverse complement strand
CATGGGTTCTGCCACTGGTATAAATCTCCTGAAAACCGTTATTTGTAGTAATGCTTTGATTAAACAAATTATTAAACTGAATACTTCCCTGATTCAACTTATAGTCAATCACTAAAGTAGCTCCGTATCTGTTTCTTTTTCGGTAATTATCTACTAAAGACATCCCTCCGGTAGTAAGAGTATTATTTTGACCAATTTGAGGATTACCATCAAAATGTCCTACTGATGCATTTAAATCATTTGAGCTTAAATTTCTTTGTTCAATATTGCCTTGTAGGTAAATACCCAACTTATCTTTTAGGAAGCGGTTACCAATATTGCCTACCAACATATAATTACTTAAAGAGTTGCGGAGTTGATTATATCCTGTTTGGGCTATTAAACCTGATTTAAAACCCGGATCAGCTTTTCTCAATTTAAAATTTACCGATCCTCCCATATAGTCGGCATCTTTATCAGCAGTAATGGCTTTGGTCACTTCGATACCATCGAGTGAAAAGGGAGAAATCATACTGATGTCAACACTTCGGTCATCGCCACCAGTAGAAGCCATTGAGATACCTTCTACACTGATACGATTATACTTTGGTTCTAATCCGCGTATAACTAATTTACTACCCTCTCCACCATCGCGTTGTAATGACACTCCGGGTAGTCGGGCCACCGTCTCGGCTGCATTGGCATCTGGTAATTCTTGAATTCGTTCAGCAGATACAGCATTCAGTATTTCATTGGAAAGCATCTGCTTATTGATGGCTTTAATTTGTCCCCGAACCTGAGCTGTTATAACTAATTCATTCAGAACCTGAGGGGTAGGTTCTAATTTAATTGTTAAATCTTCGTTCGAGGTAATCAACTCTTCTTTTGTATCGTAGCCTATATAACTAATACGCAATTTTGTATTTAATGGTGCTTCTAACTTAAAGCGTCCATTTACATCTGTAGCTACTCCAATCGTTGTTCCGGGGATGAAAACGCTAGCACCAATAACTGCTTGTTCTTTTTCGTCGATAACCACACCCGAAACTATCCTGGTTTTGTTAGTTATTTGCGGTTCGACGTTTTTTTTTGTTATAACAATCGTATTGTTATTAAAAACAGCTTCTAATCCTTTGGGGGAAAGTGAAGCTTTCAATATTTCAACCAATGGCTTATTTTCGGCATTAATCGATATGTCGTGTTTATCATCCACTAACGCATCGCGGTATATGACAGTGTAGGTTGTCTTTGTTTCAACTACCTTTATTAATTCCTTTATAGTTACGTTTTGAACTTTAATGGATATTTTTTGAGTTGGATTTTGAGCATATCCCACACTGCCAATCAAGAAAAAAAGGAATAGTAAAGTGTGCGTCAACACCTTGAATTTTAAAAATTTAAACTTCATCTTTATGATTATTATAGTATTAATTTAAAAGTCAACAACTCAATCTTTACCCTTCTAATTATACAACACTACGACAGAATCGCCCTGAATTTTGTATTTAATTTTATACTGAATGGAAAAAGATTCCAGTACGGTTTCCAGACTCTCTCCCTTAAAGGCTCCACTGATTAAGTCATGTTCGATATTCGGACAGTTGGAAATAATTTTCACACCATACCACTCTTCCATACGTTTCACCACGCTTCCGAATTTTTCCGACCTAAATTGAAGTTTATTGTCTTTCCAGGCAGTTTCCACTTCATTATCAGTAGGTACTATTTTGATACTTTTCGTCGATGTTGTATAAATTGCCTTTTCGTTTGGTTTAAGTAAATAATCCTGCGATAATTCTGCTCCTGATAACTTAATACTACCCTCAACCAAAGAGGTTTCCACAACGTCTGACCCCTGGCGGGCATTTAAATTAAACGATGTTCCCAGCACCTCTACCTGAATAACACTGGTCGAAACAATAAATGGCCGGATTTTATCTTTATATACTTTGAAAAAGGCTTCACCGGTAAGTTGTACTTCACGCGTATTGTTTTTACCATTTCTATAAACCAACTTACTATTGGAATTCATCCACACTTTTGACTGATCAGGCAAAGTTACTTGTGCTCTATCTCCATGCTTTACGGTTACTACAAAATCCTTTTCAGTTTCTGTTGAAGGCTGATTAATGTAAAGCACTGCATACAAAATAAAAACAAAAGGAATAAGAACCGCCGCTATCTGTATCATGCGTTTACGGTATAAACGCTTTTTGTCGAACTCAACATAAAAATTTAGCTTCGATCGAATAATCTCTTTGTCCTTTTCGGTCATCACCTCCGGATTCATATCCTCATTCCACTCTTCGGAAAACAAATTTGTAAGTTCGGGCAAATCCGATTTGTTCAGCTCATGGCGCATTTCCAGAAATTCTTCTTTGCGAATTGTTCCGTATAGAAATTTCTTATAGATTATTTTTATATAGTTTTCCATTTTCTGCTTAATTGATAGTTACACGTAAACATTCGATTTTAGTACTATTCTGTATTTATGCTTTAAAACATATTTCGATTAGTATAAGATACGCTAAATTGTACTTCACGAGTTCTGCTCTGAGCATTTTCAAGGCAGATGTAAGTTGATTTTTAACTGTTTGTTCCGAAATTTTCAATTCCGAAGCTATTTCTTCGATACTTTTCCCGTTTTCACGACTCATTTCAAAAATTTCCATTTGTCTGTTAGGCAGTAGGTTTTTGCAAAGTTTTATTGCTTTCAGAAAATCATCATAGTAAATTTTTCTTTCAATAGCGTTATCTTCCATTTCGGCATTTTCTGAAAATTCTATATAATCCTCAAACTCCACTTTATTGATCTGAGCGCGAAAAGTATCAATCATTTTGTTATGCGATATGGTAAATAACATAGCAAGCAACGAACCTTCCACCGATAGACTTTCACGCATTATCCACAACTTCAGAAAGGTTTCCTGAACTAAATCATTCGCCATTTCGCGCGATTTGGTATGCGCAAACACAAAACCGAAAAGTTTGTCGGCATACATATCGTAAATTGCATTAAAGGCTTTGTGTGAGCCTTTGCGCAATTCTTTAATATATGATTTTAAAATATCAATCTCCATGAAGTTGTGATTTTAATAGGTACACGATTATTGTTTAAAAAAGTACTATTCAAAAAGTTATGTTTAATAACATAATTTTGACGAAATAATTTCGAATGATCATATCAACCGCCAACAATACTATGTCTAATAACTTTCTCAACAGCATATATTTATTCTTAACTGAATTTATAAATACTATACTTAACTATTATCCAACGTTGCTAAGTTACGCACCTAACACATACCAGAGATTTTGCCTGTAGTGTAATATATATAATTTTTGAAATAAAAAATGGGAACAAAGGTACATCAGAGTTCCCTGACTTTACAATGAATTCAGGAAAATGTTGTCGCCATGGTTTTGTTACTAACGAGTGTCTTCTCGAATACGGCAAAATTTCTCCTGAGTAACAAACAGCTAATGACACAGGGTTAAAGGTTTTTTTTGAAAAAGATGAAAAGAAGAAGCCAATACACGTTCAAAAACAGACAGTTACCTGGTGAAATTTTCTGTAACAGGAAAGTGAAATTATTAATATATAGTTGTACATTTGCAGAGATGATGTAATCGAGATGAATATCCTGAAAAAACACTAAAAAGTGCGGAGTCAGCACACAAAACTCTGACAAACATCCAATGAAACGATTGACAACTTTCAGATGTATGTTATTGGCTGGTATATCATTACTTGTAATCGGGTGTGATGAAATTCCGGATGAAGAGCCAACAGATGAGAATTCCTGGACACAGGTCGGTAGTGCGTTTGAAAACATCATTTACGATGTAAAAGCAGACGCCGATGGTAAAATTTATGTAAGTGGTGGTGATCTTTGGAATGTATCGGTATGGGATGGTGAAAGCTGGAGCAGGTTGGGAAATGTGAGCGAAACATTCAGTGGTGGAGTTTACTGGCCCATAACGATTGATAATGCAGGAAATGTGTATGCTGTTGGTCGCATTACCGTTCCTATGGCAAACTCTACCTATCATGTAGCGAAATGGAACAAATCGACAAATAAGTGGATAAACCTTACAAGCGCTAAGATATTGTTTGACAATGGAATAACAGCGTTAGAAGTTGACAGGTCGGGAAATTTATATGCTGCCGGAAATGTACTGGATTTAAAGGAAATTACTCCGGGTTATTATATTTATAAATGGAATGGTGCCGGTTGGAGCAACCTGGGTGGTAAGCTTTTATCGGGTTATAACATACATCTGCATATCGACAATTCAAATAATTTATATGCCTCCATGGGATTAAACGACAAAGGCTCTCCATTTATAGCCAGGTGGACCGGAAGTGCATGGGAGGAATTAGGTGGAACAAATAACTCCGATTTTGGAATTGGACAACTATATTGTATCAATTCAGATTCACAGGGAAATATCTATGGTGGAGGGTATTTTACCGATGGAATAACAGCCGGTAACCTTTGTAAATGGACCAAAGCAACAAATACAACCAGTAAGTTTCACACATTTGAAAGTTCATCAGATGTGTATTCAATAGCATTTGACGATGAAGATATGCTGTACGCAGCAGGTAATTTCGCCAATTCAAAAAATCAACGATATATTGCAAAATATCACCCCGACATACGACAATGGAGTGATTACCGGAGTTTGAATGCAAATAATGCGATTAAGTCAATTTGCTTCGATACAGAAGGTAATTTGTATGCAGGAGGTGAATTTACCAACCAGGAAAACAAATATTACGTAGCAGTTTTAAAGAATAAATAACAATGTTATAGGTTATGAAGAAAAGTGTAATTACCTGTGTGCTCCTATGTCTGATTTCATTTATGTCAATGGCTCAATCAGACTCCATTTCCTCTGTAATACAAAAGCAATTTGATTATTGCGAGCTGGTTGGCACATCGGGTATACCCGGAGCCCGGACAACAGTGAAAATTGATTTTGGTCAACGGACTAAAATCTTTGAGGATACCCGATTGAAAGGCCCGGACGGAAGAGCAATCCGGTTTAATTCAATGATCGACGCTTTGAATTTTATGGGCAGTGATGGATGGGAACTGGTTCAGGTGTACACGACCAGCACTACAAGTGCAACTACTCCTGTCACCACTTCTGTTACCTATCATTATTTGCTGAAACGAGAGGTTAAAAAATAAAGTGTCAATACTCTGAAAGCCTACACAATCTTGATTGATCATAAAAAAAAACATATGAAGTACATTTTTATCATTTTATTGGCTTTTTTCCTGTTTGGCTGTTCAATAGAGGGCGAAAAAGGGCAATTCGAGCCAGTAGTTGTTTCGACAACAGAAATCCCTTCAACTGCAAAGATCGGAGAAGTAGTTCCTGTTTATGTAAAAGCCTACGCACCGAATGGATGTTGGAGTAAACTTCAGATTAGCCTGACTAAGAGTGACGAAAATCATTATTTGATTACAGCTACCGGATATAACAATGGTGATTTGGCTTGTCCTGACATAGTCATTCAAACAGACACCGTTTTTAATTTGAGCTTTAACAAGGCCGGAGCATACTATTTCCAATCCAACAAATTACCATTTACACTACTTCACGATACAATCAGAATACAGGAATAATTCCGACTGAAACATTAAATACACTTTCATGACATAAATTTATCACCACAAATAAATGATGTTGATCATCTATCCAACTACGACACCTTATTCTATAAAATATGAAAGCATTAATATTGATATACTCAATTAAAATTACCCTCTCGGTGCTGGTATTTTTTTTTCGTGTAAAAAAAATGATAATGAGTCAGGGTTTCAAATCAGCATTCCTGAATTAGTTGCATAAAAGGAAAGCTATGGCATTTCGACATAGACTATCATCTCAATAATTAAATTTTGTTTTACAATACTTTTTTATTGTTTATCAATAATATTATTATATCTTTGCGGCATCAATTTTAATTCAATAAAAAATATGTCAACAAGAAACGATTTCATTTGGAAAGCCATTCAAACAATTTGCTGGCTCATCTTTGCCGGGTTTTGTGTTCAAACGGGTACACTGTTATTTAATTACATTTTTAGTTTGTTCGTGCCTGTTGCTACTCACAATCTTCATCTGGGTTTAGACCTTTCAGAGCTTTACACGAAAAGCAAGTTACTTTATACTTTGCTATTTGCTGTCATTATTGCCATTTCAGCTTTGAAGGCGTATATACTGTTTATTGCTCTCAAATTATTCAAAACACTCAACTTAGCAGAGCCATTTAGCGAGAATGTTCGAAAAATTATCAGCAAAATCACTTACTACACATTCTTAACAGGAATTATCAGTATCATAACCCAAGAATTGGTAACAAGGCTTCTGGAAAAAGGGTATTCAGTAGAACTAGTTGAACGATATTGCAACGACGGAGG
>JANJXE010000224.1 GCA_024709185.1 Paludibacter sp. | reverse complement strand
CTCTGTATAATGTGCCGGAATACCCAGTTTTTGTGCGAAATGATCGCTGAGTTGGCGACACAAGTCAAACTGAACAGGTACTCTGTCGGGTAATCCGGGTAATTTTTTAAATGCAGTTAAAACTCTTTCTCGTGAATTCATATCGTTATATTTAAATAATTTAGGTGTTTTCGATGTAAATAATCAGTATTGAAATTCATTGTATAATTGGTTTATTCATACAATTTTACAGGTCCAATCATTCCGCAGGGATAAATAGGTTGGTTGGATGTCCAACTTTGTGCAACCCTATTTTCCGTTAGTGACTTGCAGTAGTTTCCAAGTGTAGTAGTTACAATAACTTTCAATCTATTATCACCTAGGGTAATAAATTTTGAAATATCATAAATATGTTTACCATACCATACTACGCCCACCTTTTTGTCGTTTAAATATAGCTCAGAAACTCCATTGATATTTCCCAAATCAATAAAATTTGGTTTAGTTTTATCAATTCTTAAAGCTGCTTCATAGCAAATTTCACCTGCAAAACTGACATATTTCGGACTCCTTGAGAAATCAATCAATTCATTTAAGCTTTCCTTAGAACTTGTTCCATTTATGTGATTTAAACTTATATTCCATGATGCATTAATATCTACTGATTGTGAAATATCTGGAATCCTTTCTTTAATTAACTCTCCTTCATCACATTTGTCGAAGACAATAAGTTGAGACTCTGATGGATTTAAATAAAGTCTCAATTTGGAATTCTCAATTGGCATCAAATGCCTTTCTCCTGTTTCAGGATTCCATCTCCATGCTTTTTTACCTTTAATATTTAAATTGAATGTTACGTCAGACGAAAATGCATTGAACCGACTAATATTCGATATAAAGAAAATATCCAAATCTTTAGTTTTGTAATAAACCTGACTTAAGAACTTATTAGGGTTATTAATTGAAATATAAGGAGTTATATTGATTTTACTTTGTATGCTGGTATACCACTGCATTAGAGGTTTTGTAGGAATATCTACATTAAAAACATTGTTAGGATATTTAGTTTTAATGTTCTTAATCATATTCTCTACTATTTTCCCGTTTTGTTCAAAGTTCTTAAAGCCTGATACCTTAAACGGTTCCTTCCCAATAAACACAATCTTTCCCCCTACTTTAGCGAATTGCTGTAGCACTATGACTGTTTTAGGGTCTATTGTTTCAACCTCAACAATAAAAATTGTTTTGTAACTTCTACTACCAAAGGTTAAACAACCTTTTTTGACAGCTGATTTTTGAATTATTTGTTCGCTTAAATAATCGCAACCACTACCATTTTGATGTATTGCCTCCCAAAGATTATTTACATATACAGGATAAACTATATTAGGGAATGGATCGCGTTGTGCTCCAAATTTTGTCCATAAGTCGGCAGTCGGCTGAAGTATTGCTACGTCCGCTTGCATTTCTGAATTTTGAAACACCTCTGAAAGCCTTGCTTTATAATCACTCCATTTTCTAAAGTATTTCCACCAGGTATTTCTTTCGCTAAAAAAAGCACCATACTGAATCCAGCCGGGAAATGGCACTTCCGAAGGACTATAGTTATAACCATGTAGAATGGAATGTGTCACCCCTGAAAGATTACTCATGTCACCAACAAGTTTAATTTGCTCAAGAGTTTCATTAAAAACAAATCCAACATTTGTAATCTCCTCACAACTAATTATTCTTTTTCCGGCAAGATGTGCTGCTGATGATACAAATTTATTCGACATGGAATATTCTCGACGTGATTCGAATTCAGGCATATCAATTCCTACCGATGGATTGAACCATGTTTCACATTCAGGAATGTCAACATTCATACTCGATTCAATTGGTAAATATCCATGGCCGTATGCTTGCATACGCGATTTTACATTATTTTTTTCACACCAGTCCTGAACCACATCAGCAAATCGTTCTTTAAACAATTCAGTTCTTGTTATTTCCAAATCGTAACGAACCCGATTAATAATGTCTTTTACATCTGGTGATAATTGTGATCCATACTCTTCTTTTACAACATTGCCCATTTCGCCGATTTTGAATAACACATAAGGATAATAAGGTTCTAAGTCATACCCTCTGCGCTTTTTAAATTCTGCAAATAAATCATCACACCAATTTGCTCCTTCAAGCTCTAAACTATCAACAAAAAAAGCCCGAAACCAATTACCCAAATTCCCGAGTTTGCTGATTAAAGCATCCGACATTCGATTTAAAAAATGCTCAACAGCTGTCTTATTAAAGTGATTGAGCACAGGGCCCCTGGCTCCTGAAGCGCCATTTATGACAGCCATATATCCAGTTAACTTTACAACTGAGTACAAAACATGATCACCATGAGGGATGTCAATCAAAATACTATCTCTTTTACTTTCAAATTTTATGGAAATGCCGGGTGAAAACTGATTCATTTTTTGAGGGGCAAGCCGCAACATTATCAATTCTTTTTCGGGATTATAATATTTTGAGTGAAAGTCAGGATTTACTCCATCCAATATCTCTTTGACACTAAGCTTCAGATTCAAAGGTCCCTTAATATTCTTTGTTTCAATAGTTGTTAGTTGCGTTTGTTCATCCCGCGACAAAAACTCACCACCAAAAGGCCAACCTGATCCAACAATCATATCGCAGGTCATTTGTCTTTCTTTTGCGCCTTGAACTGCAATCTTAACCATCGATAGCCATTCTTCCGAAAGCCATTCAATTTCATTATAACCAGTAGGGTCGGGAGCAAGTTGGAATTTAATTGGATTAATTTCGACGCCCCCGATTCCGGCAGCTTTCATTACATCCAGTTGACGCAGAATTTCAGCTTCTGAGAGTTTATTTCCATTCCACCACCATCGAACAAACAAACGAGAGTTTGTACCTGGTGTTTTAAATTTTACATACAGATCATTTTCACTTGATATTTGTGCATCAAGCTGAAAACGAAAAAATGCTGTTAATAACAATATAATATATAATGCCTTCATTTTCAATACTTTGAATCATACTTGGTTGTCTTTTATATATCCCCGGAATTAACCATTTGCCATTTATCTTCCAGACATACTTGGCGGCAAATCACTTGTTCCCCAATTACTAATCTTACTGTCCATTGTAAACTCTAAAACACCTCCATTGATTATCTCACTGTGACGAAACCAACTCCTGTTGAGCGGCTTACCATTTAATGTAGCTGAACGGATAAATATATTATTATCAGATAAACCTTTAGCAATTATCGTTAGTTTTTTGTTTTGGCCTAATGTAATTATCGAACGATTATTAAGTGGAGATGATATAAGATAAATATCAGTACCGGCAATTGGATAGAAGCCCATAGAATGAAAAATAAACCATGCTGACATACTACCAGAATCATCATTCCCGGGTAATCCGTCGAGTCCTGTTTTGAAGTTCTCGGCAAGAATTTTTCGTACCAACTCCGACGATTTATAAGGCTTACCTATATAGTTATAGAGTAATGGAGCTAAAAAACCAGGCTCATTACTGATATTAAAATAGTCATTTGTATATTGACTGTGACTCTTTCCTTGTTTAGTAAAAAAAGTATCTAGTCTTTGCTCAAACATTTTAGAACCACCACAATAGTGTATCAGTTCTGCTACATCATGTGGAACATAAAGTGAATACTCCCATGAATTACCTTCATATGTCCATCCCATTAAACCACCTGCCTCATTCAAATTTTGTGTTAACACCCAGCTACCATCCTTTTGTCTTGGCAATATAAATCCTTTTGCCCCTTCATGTTCTACACCGGAATACCAAATATTTTTCCAGTTACTGGCTTTTTTCGAATACTTATCATAAACTTCATTGTAACCCAAACCTTTGGCGACTGTTGCAATACAATAATCGTTATAGGCATATTCCATTGTCCTGCTTCCTGATCTAACAAAATCGTTTGAAACATATCCTAATGTGTTATAACTTGATAATCCGCCACGTCCGTATTTTTCCTCATTACCACCGGGAACTACTTCAGCATTTTGCAACATAGCTTTTAACGCCAATTCATAATCTATACCTTTTAATCCCTTTACAAAAGCATCGGCAATCATCACATCGCTATTACTACCACCTTGTGTCATGGCATATGAGTTTCCCGACCATGCATCGGGCATATATCCTTCGTTTTCGTAAATATCTAACAAAGTATTCACCATATCAACCTGTCGTTTCTCATCAATTAAGGTAAATAATGGATGAGTTGCTCTGAAAGTGTCCCAAATACAGAAGAAATCATCGTAATAAGGACGATTGGTTTTCCAGAGAGGATTTTCGCCGGTGCGATTGGTAGGTTGTAAAAGTGCATGATATAATGCTGAATAGAAAATTGATTTTGTTACTTCGTTGCTGTTTTCAATCTGAATTTTATTCAATTCCTTATTCCAGGCAAGTTTGGCATCATTTCGGGTTTTCTCAAAATCCCAATGATTGGCTTCATTCATTAGATTTGCTTTTGCTTTCTCAACTCCAAGAAAGGAAATGCCGACCTTTAATTTCACAACCTGACCCGGTTTTGAATTGTAAGTTAAGTAAGCGCCTACCGGTTCGTTTGTATCCGATTGACTCCCTTCTCCATCAAATTGAACGCCTGATTTCCATGTGCCAATATTATCGGCTGGTGTATCAAGAACAGCATAAAAGAATACTGTATAGGCTTTTCCTTGTCCCCATCCTCTTCTCACCCTGGTATAGCCCTGAAGTTCGTTTCTTGAATTTATTTTCACTTCTGATCCAACCAATTCCTGTGTCCACGACAAATCCCCTGGCCAAATTAAATAACTTCCCAAATCAAAAAGTATATTTGATTCGCCTGTCTTATTGAATTGATATTTATGGAATCCAACACTATGTGTTACAGAAAATTCTGAATGAATATCATACGATGAATAATCAACAGAGAAATATCCCGGCGACGCAACTTCATTTGCTCTATCAGACCCATAGTTTTTGATATTCAGTTTACCACTTGTAGCCATTACCAGCACATTGCCATATTTTGGATTACCACCTGAACCTGAAACATGTACGTGACTGAATCCATGAATTTTTCCATGTCTGTCATACCCTGAATTTGTGTTCTTTTCATTACAATCGGGACCTAACTTTACCATACCAAATGGCATTGCTGCACCTGCAAATGTATGCCCACCAATCCATATATGTTCTGCCGCCCCCCAAAAAGGATCTACATAGTTAGTTAATTCAACATCTTCTGCTTTTATATTTTGGAAAAAGCAAGTTAGTAGTAAGGTGAATAGAATTCTAAAATTATTCTTCATAAAGATATTGTCAATTTAAATGAATGTAATAAAGCGCTATTAATTTCTGAATTAAAGAATACAGTCAAACTTATTTAATTACAAGTTTAGTCCTACTAACTTCTCTAATTGCATCGATAGCACCTGTTCTTGTAAGTACGTCTTGCCAGTTGAAAATGCACACATAGCGGGAGTTGGCATCTATAAGGGTTTTTCGTAATGCATTTTCCCAGTTGGTTTGGTTTGATGGTCCCTGGAAAAGCCATTCAGTTGCCGCCCAATAAGGAGCATTGCTTGCTTTTACGATGTTCATAGCGGTGACATCTTTAGCCGGATCGTCAGCATATTCATAGAAGCTCCAACCGGGACAAGAATACTCATTGACTGCTGAAGCATAATTATCTTCTCCTAATGCCCATGCACCACAGTGTGTAAATAATCGTTCGCGGGGAATACCTTTTTCAGAAGCTAATTTGCACCAATCTTCCAAATGACGTCTGACTACTTCCGCTTGCATTGCTCCGGTTATAGTACCCGAGGTAGCAATACCTGCTGTTTTGACTGCAGCGTACCCTATAGTTGTTACGCCTCTGCTCGGAATATCATGCACATTAAGTCCATACAACGGATCATTACTTTCTGGTTGTGACAAAAGACTGTTACCATTTGGATAATACCAATTATTTACGCCTATTGAACTCTCCCAACCTAATTTCACACCAACCAACAGATATTTCTTTTCTGTTGTAAGTTTGTTCCACCAATTTACCACTATTGGAATTAAAACATTCAATTGTTCGTGGGTAGCTGCACGGTAAACAGGACTCATTAAGTTCATCATTGGCTTAACTCTTAATTGACGTCCCCAGTTACGCCAGCCAATCTTTACTGCATCGGTTGATGACCAACTTGTCCATTCTACATTTTCTTTATTCGCAGGATTATAACCCGGAGCACTCGCATCCCACCAATTCCACAAATCTGGGCGACCATCCCACCAACTCTCGCCATCTAATTGAACAAGTACTGGGACATCGTATTTTTCTGACAAAGCCAAATATGAATTTAAGGTATTCACACATGCAGCTGAAGAAGCGTTCAAATATGAAATTATAAACCCGGCGCCTACCGGAATATCTTTTCCTGATGCTTTGCCGAAATTATTATTCAGTGCTTGAAAATCGGTATCGGTATTTTTAATTCCATTGATAAGAATATACTTTGAAGGTATTACCGGTTTTTCAACTGGAGGATTTGGAACTAGCTCTTCACAACTTACAAAAGCAACAATCACAAGGTTTAGGCTGAAAATCAATATATTCTTTTTAATTGTCATATTGAATTTGTGTTTTTTGAAATGTATAAATGAAAATTGTGTTATCAAAAA
>JANJXE010000186.1 GCA_024709185.1 Paludibacter sp. | reverse complement strand
GTCGATAAACTGACTGAACAGGTTGAACATCGGTATAATTGCAAAGCGGTTCACCCATCCGAAAATTCCCCATCCCAGTGGCACAAGGTCACGCAATTTAAGCTTCTCATCGGCAGGAATACCCTTGTCGTATCCCGATAGAATTTTGTATTTATTCGGTCCAAAGAAAAAGCGGAAATTCACATCTTCCCAATTTCCACCGGCTGTAGCAGCAGTAAGGTCAACCTGCATTTCAGCTTTGTAGGTTTTCAGGTAACCACTTTCTTTTCCTTCCACCTTACTTTCCAGCAATGAATTGCTGAACTCCTTATCGGCAATAATAACCGAGCTAAAGAACTGATCCTTAAATGCCACCCATTTGATTTTATTGGCAATTTTCTTCGAATCCTCTTTGTCGGCGCTCAGACTTTCCATATCGTCAGCCACATACTTGTAGGTCAGTGTTGAATAGCGTTCTTCAAACTGACGTCCTTTTTCCTGTTGCCTGATTTTAGCATCCCAGTTGAAAATCATGTAGTTCGAGCCCAGGGGCATGATGGTGTTCATCTGGTTGGAACGAACGGTAAAGCTCAACATGTAATCGTCGGCTGGTAGGGTATAAATAAAATCGAGACTTGCATCGGTAGCTGATTGCAAACGAAGAGTCAGCGTTTGATTTCCCAAAGAATCGGTTACAATTTCACCCGGTGAGGTAAAGTACAGCTGACTGGTATTGATGATGTGGTTATTTCGCAACGCCAGCGTAAAACTGTAGTCGGCTTCTTCCTGGTTAAAAAGTTCCACCTGTGAGGAATCCTGCGAGAGGTAGTTTTTCAATTGTGCAGAAAGTACTTTTCCTCCTTTGCTGCTAAGCGTAAGGCGTACCAGGTCGTTCTCAAGGATATATTTTTGTTCTTCGCCCTGTGCGGCAGCACTGAATTCTCCAAATGCATTCAGGGCTTGTTTGGCAGCCAGTGAATCGGAAGCAATTGAGTCGGGTCCTGCCTGTTCGATGGCAGCCTGTTGCATAGCTGCAGTTTTTGCTTCTGCTTCTACCTGAGCCTGATAAACAGCACTGATGGAGTCGTTGTAAGCTTGCTGACGGGCTAACTCTTCTTCGCTCGGACGATTGAGAAGCGAAAAGCCAATCAAAATTCCAATAATGAGTAGAAAGCCAATAATCGTATTTTTATCCATTTTTAAAAGTTGTTTTACTGAATTGCAGCCTGTATAAAGCTGATAAATAAAGGATGTGGGTTAACCACTGTACTTCTGTATTCAGGATGAAACTGAACCCCAATATACCATTTATGGGAGTTCAATTCGATAATTTCCACCAGATGTGATTCTTCGTTAACGCCGCTACAGGTCATGCCGGCTGCTTCAAATTGTTCTTTGTATGCATTATTGAATTCATACCGGTGACGGTGACGTTCTCGTATTGTCGTTTCTCCGTAAATAGCCGCTGCCTTACTTCCGGGTGTAAGTGAACATTCGAAAGCACCAAGTCGCATACTTCCACCCAGATCCAGCACGTTTTTCTGTTCATCCATAATATCAACGATATTGTTCGGGGTAGTTGGATCAATTTCGGTGCTGTTGGCATCCTTGAATCCTAGTACATTGCGTGCAAATTCAATCGACATGGTTTGCATACCCATGCAAATACCCAGGCAGGGGATATTGCGTTCACGGGCAAACCGGAGAGCCGAAAATTTTCCTTCCATACCGCGGGTGCCAAATCCCGGTGCGATGAGAATTCCATCTACTTTACCGAGTCTTTTCTCTATGTTTTCATCGTTGAGCTTGTCAGATAGAATCAGGTCGAGTTTAAGTTTGCGGTTATTGTAGGCCGATGCGTGAATCAGCGATTCGATAATTGATTTGTAGGAGTCGGGAAGTTGAACATATTTCCCAACAAGGGCAATCCGGACTTCATCTTTCGCATTTTCGAGTTTTTCAACAAATGCCGTCCATTTTTCCATATCCGCTACCGGGGTAGTAGCACTATCGAATCCCATTTTGGCAAGTACTACTTCGTCGAGTTTCTCTGCCATCATGTTAAGAGGAACCCTATAGATTGAAGGCACATCGATGGATTGCATAACTGCATGAGGCTCAACATTGCAGAAGAGCGCCACTTTTTTACGCATTTCCATGGAAATATTGTGTTCGGTGCGCAGTACCAGAATATCGGGCTGTACTCCCTGTTCCTGAAGCGCTTTTACCGAGTGTTGTGTCGGCTTGGTTTTGAGCTCTTTGGCAGCTGCCAGGTAAGGGACGTACGTGAGGTGAACGATGAGGCAGTTCTTGCCAAGCTCCCAGCGCAACTGACGTACGCTCTCAATATAGGGTAACGATTCTATGTCACCAACAGTACCACCAATCTCAGTGATTACAAAATCGTATTCGCCCTTACTTCCCAACGATTTGATATTTCGTTTAATTTCATCGGTAATGTGAGGGATAATTTGTACTGTTTTGCCAAGAAAATCGCCACGGCGCTCTTTATTAATGACATTTTGGTAAATTCGTCCGGTCGTAACATTATTCGCTTTATGTGTTTCCACATTCAGAAAACGTTCGTAATGACCCAGGTCCAGGTCAGCCTCATGGCCATCAACTGTAACATAGCACTCGCCATGTTCATAGGGATTGAGTGTTCCAGGATCCACATTGATATACGGATCCAGCTTTTGGTTCGTAACCCTGAATCCTCTTGCCTGAAGTAGTTTTCCCAGTGAGGCAGCAATAATTCCTTTTCCCAGCGACGATGTAACCCCGCCTGTAACAAAAATGTACTTGGTTTTGTCCACGATGGTAATATTCTTAAAATAATGCATTTTAAGTCTGCAAATTTCGCAAAAAAAAATGAATTCTGAAAATTAAAAATGATGAATACAGTACTTATTGTATCAATAAAAAACAAATCAGGGCATCTTCGTCGAAAATGCCCTGATGGAATAGTCAGAGTGAAAGAATTACACTTCTTCTGAAGCTTTATTTTCCTTAACTTCTTTTGCTTTTTTTGCCTTTTCAGCTTTCACCATCTTCTCAGCGGCTTCATTGATCAACTGATCTTTCAGGTCGGCCAATTGTTGGATATCTCCAAGAGTAGTTTTCTCAGAAGACTGTAGAACTACAGGTTCTTCTTTTTTGGCTTTCTTTACCTTTCTTGCAGCTTCTCCGTTAGAGTCGGATGTTGAAGCTGCTTTTTCGGCACGTTTCACATCTTCGTGGATACGACTGTGAGAAAGTATGATGCGCTTAGCATCCTTGTTGAATTCAATTACCTTAAACATCAGTTTTTCGTCCAACTGAGCCTGTGCACCGTCTTCCTTGATCAGGTGTTTTGGTGTAGCAAAACCTTCAACGCCATAAGGCAACGAAACTACGGCACCCTTGTCCATCATTTCGATGATAGTACCTTCGTGAACACTATCCACAGTGAACATGGTTTCGAGAACATCCCATGGGTTTTCTTCCATTTGTTTGTGACCAAGACTTAAACGACGATTTGCTTTGTCGATTTCCAGCACCTGAACTTCGATTTCGCTTCCAATCTGAGTGAATTCCGAAGGATGTTTCACTTTCTTAGTCCATGAGAGGTCAGAGATGTGAATCAGTCCATCAACACCTTCTTCGATTTCAACAAACACACCAAAATTGGTGAAGTTGCGAACCTTAGCAGTGTGTTGCGAACCTACTGCATATTTTTCTTCAATATTTTCCCATGGATCCGATTTCAACTGTTTGATACCCAGCGACATTTTGCGCTCTTCGCGGTCGAGTGTAAGGATCACAGTTTCAACTTCGTCGCCCACTTTCAGGAAGTCCTGTGCCGAACGCAGGTGCTGCGACCAGCTCATTTCCGAAACGTGGATAAGACCTTCAACACCCGGTGCTATTTCAACAAACGCTCCATAGTCGGCCATTACCACAACTTTACCTTTCACCTTATCACCCAGTTGCAGGTCGGCGCTCAGTGCATCCCATGGATGTGGAACCAATTGTTTCAAACCTAATGCAATACGTTTCTTTTCGTCATCGAAGTCAAGAATAACCACATTGATTTTCTGGTCAAGGGTTACGATTTCTTCCGGATGCGTTACGCGGCCCCACGACAGGTCGGTAATGTGGATAAGTCCATCCACTCCACCAAGGTCGATGAACACACCGTAGGAAGTAATGTTTTTAACGGTACCTTCAAGTACCTGACCTTTTTGCAGTTTGCCAATGATTTCTTTTTTCTGGTTTTCGAGTTCAGCTTCGATAAGTGCTTTGTGCGAAACCACAACGTTTTTGAATTCGTGGTTGATTTTGATAACCTTGAATTCCATTGTTTTGTTCACGAATACATCGTAGTCGCGGATAGGTTTCACATCAATTTGTGATCCGGGAAGGAATGCTTCGATACCGAAGATATCCACGATCATACCACCTTTGGTGCGGCATTTCACGAACCCTTTTACTACTTCCTGCGATTCGAGTGCTTCGTTTACGCGATC
Source organism: Paludibacter sp. (assembly GCA_024709185.1). Classification (GTDB taxonomy): domain Bacteria; phylum Bacteroidota; class Bacteroidia; order Bacteroidales; family Paludibacteraceae; genus Paludibacter. The sequence continues at coordinate 740 of JANJXE010000186.1, read as the reverse complement.
CCACGAACGGGTAGCGCGGGCTTGTTTGTGTGAAAGGATAAGCTGTCCTTTTTTGTCTTCCTGGCTTTCGATGTACACTTCCACTTTGTCGCCTACTTTCAGCTCGGGATTGTAGCGGAATTCGCTCATCGGAACGATACCGTCCGATTTATAGCCTACATTTACAACTACTTCGCGTTTGTTAATCGAAATTACCGTACCTTCCACCACCTCTTTATCTTTGATGGCGTTCAGGGTGTTGTCGTATACATTTTCCAGCGCTTTTTTGTCAGCAGCAGTCATTGTATCGCCTTTTTCATAGGCATCCCAGTCGAAATCTTCTTCTACTGCAACAGGTGCGGCAGGAGCTGCTTTTACAGCTGTGGGAGCTTCTTCAATTACCACCGGTGCAGCCTCTACAGCTACAGGTGCTTCTTCTTGTTCTGGTACTGAAGGGCTTGCTACTTCGGCAGCAGGTGCTTCTTCAATCTCTGGTGTTGCTTCTACAACAGCTTCAGCAGCTACTGTCTCTTCAGCAAGCGGAGTGGTTTCTTCAACCGGAATTTGTTTTTCTTCCATGAATGAAAACTTGTTTTTTACTAATAAATAGTAGGTTAGACTTTATGTTGATATAAAAATTGCGGGTGCAAAGATAGTTATATTTTTTAAATATACTATCAGAAGCTACTGAAAATTGTCCTGATTTTCATTGGTTTTTCAGGATGATTGCCTCCACAAAGCGTTACAGCATTCATCAAAAT
>JANJXE010000177.1 GCA_024709185.1 Paludibacter sp. | reverse complement strand
CATGGTACGTAAGGGTAAGGAAGAGTGCTATCGGGGCAATGTGTTCCAGATTGTGCTTTCTCGTCGCTTTTCCCAACAATTTACCGGCGACGACTTCATGCTCTATCGCACTCTGCGTTCCGTGAATCCGTCACCTTATCTGTTTTATTTTAATTTCGGACAATTCCGGATTTTTGGTTCCTCGCCTGAAGCTCACCTGGTGGTGGATGGTAAGAAGCAAAAAGCGTTTATCAAGCCTATTGCAGGTACATTCCGCCGTACGGGCGACGATGAAAAAGACCTGGCACTGGCGGCTAAACTGAGCGAGGATAAAAAAGAAAATGCCGAGCACGTGATGCTGGTTGATCTGGCACGTAACGATTTAAGTCGCAATACCGAAGAAGTTAAGGTGGATGTGTTCCGTGAAGTGCAGTACTATTCGCATGTGTTGCACCTGGTTTCGTCGGTGAGTGGTAAACTTCGTCCTGATACCAAAGTGATTAAACTTTTTGCCGATACTTTCCCGGCAGGAACCCTTTCGGGTGCACCCAAAATAAGAGCGATGCAGCTTATTGATCAGATTGAGCCCCACGACCGCGGTCCCTATGGTGGCTGTCTGGGTTACATTGGTTTCGATGGTTCGTTCAATCAGGCGATTACGATTCGATCATTCGTAAGTAAAAACAACACGCTCTATTACCAGGCCGGTGCCGGAGTGGTGGCTAAGTCGGATGAGGAAAGTGAATTGCAGGAAGTGAATAATAAACTGGCAGCCCTGAAAAAGGCGATGGATGTGGCCTCTGTATAAACAAAACATAGTGTAAATATGAAAGTTCTCGTTTTTGATAATTACGACTCGTTCACCTATAACCTGGTGCATGCACTTAAAAAATTAGGTGTAACCGACCTTGAAGTGCACCGCAACGATCAGATTGCGCTCGACGATATTGAACGTTTTGATAAAATTGTCCTCTCGCCGGGTCCGGGTGTTCCATCCGAATCAGGAATTTTGTTGGAATTAATTCGTCGTTATGCACCGACTAAATCTATTCTGGGTGTGTGCCTTGGACAGCAGGCTATCGCTGAAGCATTTGGCGGAAGTTTGGTAAACCTGCCTGAGGTGTTTCACGGCATAAGTTCAACAGTTAACATCGTTCAAAGGGATGTATTATTCGAAGGACTTCCTGCCGAAATTGAAGTGGGACGCTATCATTCCTGGGTAGTCGATCCGGCAAATTTGCCGGCCGAACTTGCTGTAACTGCGGTGGATGCTACCGGAATGATCATGGCATTGGCGCATAAAGAGTACGATGTGCGGGGTGTGCAGTTTCATCCCGAATCGGTATTAACTCCCCTGGGGGAGGAAATGTTGAAAAACTGGACAGAGAAAAAATGATTAATGATTAATGGGTGTGGTTAAGTGATTTATAGATATGAAGCAGATTTTAAATAGTTTATTTGAGCATCAGGCTCTTACGCGGGTTGAAGCACAGGAGGTTATGCGGAAAATGGCGGAGGGACAGTACAACGAATCGCAAATAGCAGCGTTTATTTCCGTTTACCTGATGCGAAGTATCGAACTGGATGAAATACTTGGTTTCAGGGAAGCCCTGTTGTCGATGGCTGTCAAACTCGATTTTTCTGACTTTGATGTGTTGGATATAGTTGGAACCGGCGGTGACGAAAAAAATACCTTTAATATCTCAACGGCAGCCTGTTTTACAGTGGCCGGGGCTGGTTATCAGGTGGTAAAACATGGAAACTATGCGGCAACCTCGGTAAGTGGTTCGTCGAACGTGCTGGAATATTTCGGAGCTAAGTTTACGACCGATGAAACAGTGCTGAAACGCTCGCTCGATGTTTCAGGATTTGCCTACCTGCATGCACCGATTTTCAATCCGGCTATGAAAAATGTAGCTCCGGTACGCAGAAGTCTGGGTGTTCGTACCTTTTTTAATGTGCTGGGGCCGCTGATTAGTCCGGCCCGTCCGCAATCGCAATGCCTGGGAGTATACAATCTGAAAATGCTACGCCTTTATACCTACATCTACCAGCAACTTGGAATCCGCTATTCGATAGTACATAGTCTGGATGGATACGACGAAGTTTCACTTACCGATGCGACAGTGGTGGTGAACAATGGTGGTGAGAAGATTTATAGTCCGGAGCAATTGGGCTATGCCAAAATTATGCAACAGGATTTGTACGGCGGTTCTACCATTGAAGAAGCCGCCGGGATTTTTATGCGGGTACTCGATAATGAAGCAACTTCGGCTCAGCTCAATGCTGTTTTAGCAAACGCGGCCATTGCAATTCAAACTCAAAACGCGGCAAAAACGCTTGAGGAATGCCGTGACGAAGCCCTTCGTTCCATTGAATCGGGTGCTGCAAAAAAAACATTTGTAACATTTTTGGAGCAGTATTCCTAATATTTTAAACGAATATGTTAGATTCAACCAAATTTCAAACTACGTTTTCAACCCTATAAATGACTATTTTAGATAAAATTATTGCCGACAAGCGTGCTGAAGTCGAAGCTGCAAAACAACTCATCAGCCTTTTCGATTTACAATCATCGCCTTATTACCATCGTGAGTGTTTATCACTGAAAAAACGGTTGATGGAAGCACCGGGAATTATTGCCGAATTTAAGCGCAAATCGCCTTCCAAAGGATGGATTCACGAAGATGCGGATGTGGTGGAAATTACTTCCGGTTACAGCGATTCAGGTGCTGCCGGCATCTCCATTCTTACCGATTCAAAATATTTCGGTGGTGTGCAGCAGGAACTTACAGCTGCCCGGCCTCATGTGAAATGCCCCATTCTTCGCAAAGATTTTATGATCGACGAATACCAACTGTACGAAGCCAAATCCATTGGTGCCGATGTTATTTTGCTTATTGCTGCCGCTTTATCGCCCGATGAATGTCGCTCTCTGGCGATTAAGGCCAAGGAACTCAGACTGGAAGTTCTGCTCGAAATTCACAATCGGGAGGAACTTGCGCATGTGTGTGATGAAGTGGATATGGTGGGTTTAAACAACCGCAATCTGAAAACCTTTGAAGTTTCTACGGCTATCTCGCTTGAACTTGCAACGCAGATTCCGGATCGTTTTATAAAAATAAGCGAAAGTGGATTGTCGGATGTTGCCACGGTTATTGAATTACAAAAAGCAGGTTATCAGGGTTTTTTGATGGGTGAAAACTTTATGAAAACAAAGGATCCGTCGCAGGCACTCCGGAGTTTTATACACTCAGTAACGGAATGAAAGAATACTAAACAACTGGCATATTCAACTATCATTATGAGTGAGATGTCGTATTATTCAAAAAAGATAGTAAAAGATGAAACGAGCATGATTGCAGGCAATCACCAAAGTCGATAAGAATTTGACATGCGAGTTCCATGTGACCATTAAAAAATATTCACACATGAAAGTGAAAATCTGTGGGATGCGTGATCCTCAAAATATTAGGGATATTGCCCTGTTGAAACCTGATTTCATGGGTTTCATATTCTATCCTCCATCGCCGCGCTACCTTGCATCGGTGGAAGCATTTCCTTTTGATGCTCTGAAAGATACTATCACAACTGGTGTTTTTGTGAACGCCACTGATTTCGAAATCGTAAACGCAATCCGCAGTTATAAGCTAAAGGCAGTGCAGCTTCATGGAAATGAAAATCAAGAGTTTTGCAAAAGCATTCGTCAGCTCGGAGTAAAAGTGCTGAAAGCTGTTTCGGTGGCCGATGATTCAGATGTAGCAAACCTGCAACGTTATGAAGGTACAGTGGATTATCTGGTGTTGGATACCAAAACCAGTCAGTACGGTGGCTCAGGAACTCAATTCAATTGGGATCTGCTGAATGCTTATACAGCCGATATCCCATTTTTACTCAGTGGAGGCATTGATGAGCAGGATGCAAAACGCATTGCACAACTGCATCACCCAATGCTTGCCGGAGTGGATATCAACAGTCGTTTCGAACTGGAACCCGGATTGAAAGATGTTGAAAAGATAAATCGCTTTCTTGATCGAATGCGTTCAAAAAATATTTAAAGAGAAAAGACACAATGAACAGAATTAATCAGCTTTTTGAATCAAAATCATCACGGATACTTTCGGTTTATTTTACAGCCGGATTTCCTCATCTCGAAGATACCACACAAATTCTGAAGGTTTTACAGGAAAAAGGCGTCGATTTGGTAGAAATTGGTATTCCCTTTTCAGATCCGATGGCCGATGGTTTGGTGATTCAGGAATCAGGGCATCAGGCCCTGAAAAACGGGATGAACCTGCGTTTGTTGTTTCAGCAATTGACCGATATCCGTCAAACGATTCATCTACCGCTCGTGATGATGGGTTACCTGAATCCGGTGATGCAGTTTGGTTTCAGGGAATTTTGTGCCGAATGCCATCGGGTAGGAGTGGATGGAATGATTATCC
>JANJXE010000162.1 GCA_024709185.1 Paludibacter sp. | reverse complement strand
TACCTACTGCCGAATCAGCATTCATTCAACTACCAGTTTGAAACTGGCAAGCCCTGGTCGTATGACCTGTTGACAACCTCGTTCGACTTCCCCATTTATAAAAGCGAAGATCAGATAATTCAGGATAAAAAGGCTATTCTGAAAGACTTTGCACCCTATTATAAGCTTGATCCATCTACAGCTGAAAAGCAATTCAACCGGTTTGTTGCTGATTTTTCGAAAGCAACAGGTACTCCCTTTGTATTGAATACTGAACTTAAAAAACAATGGGATGCCATATACGAACAGGGCATTATTGCAGCCGATCAGCTTCAACACCTGAATGAAGAACATATTGAACGAATCAACTGCATAACCCCCGATAAAGTCGTGCAAAGCAAAAGCGTTAAGGACTTACGTACCCCAAAAACAGCCTACGAAGCCTTTAGCGCGAACATACCGATTCCTATCGGGAATTACAACCTGCATGCTTACCTGGTTGAAAACCTTCATTACGACAGTATTATTAACGAATTGTCGAAAAAGGAAATGCTGAAAAACCTCGCACTGACTTCGGGTATGGTTCAGGCCGGGGAACGAATAATCGACCGGGGAGAGATTGTAACCGACGACGTTTTCCGCATTCTTAATTCAATGAAAATTGAATACGACAAAAAGAAACAGGTCAATCTAAAGCAATCGTGGCTGGTAATTATCGGAGAAGTCATACTTATCACCGGGCTAATCATGTTATTTTTCCTTTATTTGCACTTGTTCCGGCCACGACTGTTCGATAGTCTGAATCACCTTATCTTTATCAACCTGCTTATACTGATTATAATAGCACTTACATCGCTGGTCGTACAACATACTACAGTGAATTATTTTGTACTGCCCTTTGCCTTACTACCGGTAATCATCCGTGTATTTTTTGATTCACGCACTGCACTGTTTGCGCACATTATTACCATGCTCATCCTGTCGCTTATTGTTGATAATGCATTTCAGTTTCTGGTAATACAAATAGCCGCCGGCATGACGGCAGTATCGAGCCTGAAAGACATGACGCAGCGATCGCAGCTGGCGCACACAGCCTTTTTTATATTCGTAACCTATACCTTTGTTTTTATTTCTCTCGAATTAATCAGCGAAGGAGATATAACGCGTATTAACTGGGGTACGCTGTTGTATTTCACTATTAGCAGTGGATTCCTGCTGATTGCCTACCTGCTGATTTATATTTTCGAAAAAATATTCGGTTTGATTTCGGCTGTAACACTTTTGGAACTTACAAATATCAATAGCGACTTAATGATGCAATTTGCTGAAAAAGCTCCCGGCACTTTCCAGCATACCTTACAGGTATCAAATCTGGCTACCGAAGCTGCCAAGAAAATCGGAGCTAACAGTTTACTCGTACGCACCGGAGCGTTATATCATGATATTGGCAAAATGAAACATCCTGAATATTTTATCGAAAATCAGCTCGGTGGACCCAATCCCTTAAGCAGTATGGATTTCGAAGCAGCTGCCAGGGTGATTATCGGGCATGTAAACGATGGAATTGAAATTGCAAAAAAAGAACATCTCCCCGATCAGATTATTCATTTTATCGGAACCCATCACGGACTTAGCAAAACACGTTACTTCTACAATGCATTCATCAATGCTAATCCCGATATTAAACCCAATGACGAGCTCTACACTTACCCGGGACCACTGCCAGATACCAAGGAAACCGCTATTCTGATGATGGCTGATGCTGTGGAAGCTCGCGCGCGGAGCCTAAAAGTGTACACCGAAGAAAACATCAATGATTGCGTAGAAAGCATGATTAACAGCCAGATAGCCGACGGTCAGTTCAAAGAAGCTCCTATCAGTTTCAGGGATGTGGAAACCGTGAAGGCCATTTTTAAGGAGAAAATAATGAATATGTACCATACGCGGATTGTGTATCCGGAAATTAAAAAACCACTTATTTAATACCGTTTTATGATTAGCTTTATTGTTTCAATTAGTGTATTAATTCTGGGCTACCTCATATATGGCCGTTTCACCGAGAAAGTATTCGGAATGGACAAAAACAAGCCGACTCCGGCGATTGCCAATCCTGATGGTGTTGATTTTGTGGAACTCCCCTGGTGGAAAGTATTTCTCATTCAGTTTTTAAATATTGCCGGGCTGGGTCCGATATTTGGTGCGGTAATGGGAATTATGTTCGGACAAGCAGCATTTCTATGGATTGTTTTCGGAACTATCTTTGCCGGAGCAGTGCACGATTATATGTCGGGAATGATGTCGGTACGCATGAATGGTGCCAGCCAACCGGAGCTGGTTGGCAGTCAACTCGGAACAGGGATTAAACAGTTCATGCGTGTCTTTTCATTGTTTTTGATGGTACTCGTGGGTGCAGTTTTTGTGTCGGGCCCTGCTGATTTACTAGCCGGTCTCACTCCCGAAGCAATGACCTCTACCTGGTGGGCTGTCATCGTATTTGCTTATTATATTCTTGCAACCCTGCTTCCTATTGATAAAATAATCGGTAAAATTTATCCGGTATTTGGATTTGCGCTTCTTTTTATGGCGGTGGGAATTATGGTGGCAATTTTTGTAAATAATGCACCAATCCCTGAAATAACCGAAGGTATTGGCAATATGCATCCCAAAAACCTACCCATTTTTCCGATTATGTTTGTCTCTATCGCCTGCGGTGCTATTTCCGGTTTTCATGCTACTCAATCCCCTCTGATGGCAAGGTGTATTCAAAATGAACGATTTGGCAGAAGAATTTTCTACGGAAGTATGGTAGCCGAAGGAATTGTAGCCTTAATCTGGGCAGCTGCAGCATCTAGCTTTTTTGGTTCGATAGATGGGCTGCAACAATTTGTAGCTGATCTTGCACCCACCGCCAACAAACCAGCTGTGGTAGTCGATACCATTTCGCGCAGCTGGCTGGGTCACCTGGGTGGAATACTCGCTTTGCTGGGTGTGATTGCAGCTCCGCTTACCTCGGGCGACACGGCTCTTCGCTCTGCACGTCTTATTGTAGCCGACTTTATGAAGCTGGAACAGAAACCAATGAAAAATCGTTTATTGATTTCTGTTCCCTTGTTCATCATCACTTTCCTTCTTTTACAATTGGATTTTGATGTACTGTGGAGGTATTTTGCCTGGTTCAATCAAACCCTGGCTGTGTTCACTCTTTGGGCCGTAACAGTTTACCTTTACAAACACAAGCGGTTCTATCTCATCAGCCTTGTTCCGGCCGTCTGGATGACAGCTGTTACTTCAACCTATATCCTTATTGCTCCCGAAGGCCTGCATCTGTCAACTACCCTGGCCTATTTAGGTGGAGGAATTGTAACCCTGGCAGCGCTGAGCTTATTTTGGTGGAAACGCAATCAGTTTGTGAACACGTAATGCTGTATTAAAAATTCAGTTTGATGGTAGCCAGGAAATTAGTCCCAGCCTGGGGGAAATAGCGCAGGTCATTTTCACGCTGCCCATCCAGGTAATACGAGTACCAAACGTAGCCATTCGACACATACTGCTCATTGAACAGGTTATTTACCATAAGCTGAAAATCGACTGACCTGAGTTTTGGCAACTGCAGCGAATACGCAGCAGAAAAATTGTTGACAAAATAGGCTGGCATCGACCGATCGTCGGAACTGGTATTATCGATGTACTGCTTTCCTACATAGTGCGAAATAAATGCAAATTCTACTTTCTTAATATTGAAGGTAAAGCGACAGTTGGCAACCACCGATGGAGAATAGGCTATATTCGTAGTGCCGAGCTCGTTACTTCTGGAATCAATCCAGTTCCACTCTGCATCGTACACATCCACATCCTGCTCGGTAAAATTCAGAATTTTGTTCTGACTCAGGGTCATACTTCCCTCCCACTGCAACCAGGCGAGAGGCTTCCATGAGGCCATAAGTTCCACACCACGGCGGAAACTTTCGGGGATGTTAGAGGTAAGCAATTCACCAATTTCACTTATTTTACCTGTGAGGATGAGCTGATTGCGGTAGTTCATCCAATACAGATTGGCACCGAGACTTAAGTTGGCCGATTGAAAACGATACCCCATTTCGGCATCATACAGGGTTTCGTGGGTAGGTATCTCATTAGGACCAGCCTCTGTATAATTAGTACGGTTGGGCTCGCGATTGGCAATCGAATAAGAAACATACAGATCGTGACCACCAGCCATTCTGTAGGTAAGTCCTGCTTTGGGATTAAAGAAATGAAACGAATGAGTCTGATCAATTATCCGCATGGCTCCAGCATCCGAATCAAACTTATCATCAGTGCCTTTCATTGCATGACGAATATAGCGATACTGCGCATCGGCATTTACATATAATGAAGGCATTAGTTCGGCGGTCACTTTCGCATATACATTAGCATCATCCTTTAAACCATTATTTCTGTACCAGTCGTTTCCGATGTTGAGGTTGGACGCATTGCGTACCCAGATTACCTTTCCGAAATGATCGCCTTCGTAGCGGTTAGCAGCCCCACCTAAACTTGCACTCAGGGTATTTCCTGTATAATTCAGTGACCATGTAACTCCGGCAAAATGATTATCGAGCCACTTTTGGCGTACCAAATCAGTACGCTTAAGGGCTGTACCATTGATTACAGGAGCTGTTATACCATATTCAGCATATTTTCTGTCCTGTTTATAATCTTCATAAAAGCCTTTTCCCCGGGTATAATGGGCTGCCACATTCAGATTCAGCGAACGGTTGAGGCGTTGCAACCAATGCAGTTGATAATGTGTTTGCGAATAATTATCGGTTTGATTATCGTAATATTTCAGTTTACCATTATCATCAAAATAAACACCCAGCTCGTTGAATGTTCTATTCGTATTCAGACTGTCGGCGCTTACACCATTCCAGGCCTGGTAGGTCTTCTCAGCTCCACCAAATGTAATCAGTTTCAACGTTGATTTTTCCCCATAATATCCCCCTGTAAAATACCAGGACTTCATATCCACTGCAGCACGATCGATATAACCATCGGAAGTGATGTTCGACAGCCGCATATCGAAGGCCCATTGATTGTTAATGAGTCCTGTACCAGCCTTCAGCATATTTTTATTGGTATTAAATGAACCGATTGTTGTTGACACTTCGGCATAGGCCTTCTGTCTCAGCTGCTCGGTTTGCATATTAATGCTGGCTCCGAAAGCTGCAGCACCATTTGTCGATGTTCCGACTCCCCGTTGAACCTGCACCGACGATAGCGAGGATGAAAAATCGGGCATATTCACAAAAAATACCGTGTGTGATTCGGCATCGTTGAGTGGAATACCATTAACAGTGATGTTTACCCGGTTGGCATCAGTACCCCTGATGCGGAAACCAGTGTAACCAATTCCGGTACCTGTTTCTGATGTAGCCACAAAGGAAGGTGACAACGCCAGTAGAAACGGAATATCCTGACCATGGTTACGACGGGTAATTTCCTTCGCCGCAATAGTGGTATATGACACCGCCGATTTTTCATTCGCACGAATGGAAGTTACCGTTACCTCTTCCAGTTGAACATGCATCGAGTCGCGTGGAAACGATTTGTTTGAAGACTTAACCTCCTGTTGTTGGAGATTTTCATTCAAATTGCTGTTAGTTGTTTCGTTAGAACCCGTCGTCATGGACTGCTGAATTGAAGCTGATGACTGATTCATCTTTTCTGAAGTTGCGCCTACGATAGCGCTGATGCCCGCGAGGAGCACCCCAAAAATCATTTTTCTCATCACAAATTGATTAAATTAAAATTAATAATTTATTCTGAGAGTAACACAAAAAATACGGAGATTTACTTCTTCCCTCGACGGCATTATCCGTCCAGGTTCAAAGGGTATGATCTCAGCCCGTAATATTAAGGCACCCCCGGTTATCAGGTAAAGTAGTGTCCCGAAAACCTCTGCAAAGTTAGCTATATTTTCTCATCTTCCAACAATCAGTTTTATTTTAACACAATAATGACCGCTTTCATTTGAAATTGAATTGAAAATAGCTATTTTTGCGATTCATATATAACTCTGACATTTCAATATGTTTCATTTTTTTAGTAGAATATTTCTGGTATTGGTCTTCATCGTTTTAATTCATCCAATACACGCACAGGACGAGACGAAAACAAAAAGCGGTGATCGCACACTGCTTTCTTCCGGCGATAGTTCTCAGGTACATGAAATAACCTTTTTTCTGATGCCTACCATGTTGCCTCTCGATTGGTCTGGTCCATCAGCTTTGTATAAAAGCATGTTTCAGATTTACATGAAGACCCTGAGATTAAAGGATAATTACCTCATAGGTCATCTTTCCATGCGACTCAATACACCTCTGCTTAAAGACACCTTATACATTGCTCAATCGTCGAAACGCTGGCAGGAACGGGTCGATTTAGTACTTAAAGACAGGGTGGGATTCGGAATACTTGGTGCCGACCTGGAGGGAAGAATTGAACCTGCTGAAGAAATTCAACACAAGCTGAAGGTGTACCGCGAACGAAATAAACTGAGTTACATCACGTACAGGATCAATGAGCCTGCAATGAAACGGATACTTACCTTCCTGAACGAATACCAGAAAAAAATTACGGATGAGTATGCAGCAAGTGATTTCTACGGGGGTGCTTTTTGGCCACGGTATCACAATGAAGGAGCCGGCTGCTCTGCTTTCGGTATGGCTTTGCTCGACATGGTTGGTCTGCTGTCAGAAGAAGCTGAACAATGGCGTATCGACGTAAAAATACCGATGACACTGGTCGGGGGTAAATTCAATCAGGGGAAAAAAATTAAAAACCGAACCATTAAGAGAACCCAACACTGGTACGAAGGTCAGGGACAAAAAAATGTACATTATGTCGAATATTTTGTTTACGATCCGGCTATTATGTACAATTGGGTACTGGCAAAACACGAACAGCGCGACTCGGCGATGTATCGCCTTGTGCAGGATGGCAGTGTGCCGGGATTGTATAAAGATGCAAGAAACATCAGATTTGACCCTTCAGAACCAATATTTATGCAGCGGCCGGATACAAATTTGTTTATAAATCACTATTACAAACGAATTAATCTTCAAAAAAAGTAATAATTTTATACTTAACGCTTGTATTTTTAGAAATTTGATGTATCTTTGCGCCGATTAATTATAAAATGTAATGCAAACCACTTTTATTCATATTCTACTCCTCGGTATTCTTATTCTTTTACACAGAAAGTAAGAGTGAGTTCGGTATGTATATAAGTTAATACGAGATATTCAAAACCTTTCTCACTCAATGTGGGGAAGGTTTTTTTCTTATTAAAACACAACGATTATGGACAGACTTTTTATTTTCGACACCACATTGCGCGACGGCGAACAGGTTCCGGGTTGTCAGTTGAACACCGTAGAAAAGATTCAGGTAGCCAAAGCACTCGAACAGTTGGGAGTGGATGTTATTGAAGCAGGATTTCCCATTTCAAGTCCGGGCGATTTTAATTCGGTAGTTGAAATTTCGAAGGCCGTAACCTGGCCAACGATTTGCGCACTGACCCGCGGAGTTCAGAAAGACATAGAAGTAGCAGCCGAAGCATTGCAGTATGCAAAACGCAAGCGTATTCACACCGGTATCGGCACGTCCGATTACCACATCCGGTATAAATTCAATTCCAATCAGGAAGAAATTCTGGAGCGTGCAGTGGCAGCTGTGAAATATGCTAAATCGTTTGTGGAAGATGTAGAATTTTACTGCGAAGATGCCGGTCGCACCGACAATGTATATCTGGCCCGGGTGGTGGAAGCAGTTATAAAGGCCGGAGCTACTGTGGTAAATATCCCCGACACTACCGGCTATTGCCTTCCTCATGTGTACGGAGAAAAAATTAAATTTCTGATGGAGAATGTAAAAGGGGTGCACAATGCTATCCTTTCAACCCATTGTCACAATGATCTTGGAATGGCCACAGCCAATACGATGGCTGGCGTACTGAACGGAGCCCGTCAGGTGGAAGTAACAATTAATGGAATCGGCGAACGGGCAGGAAATACTTCGCTGGAGGAAGTAGCCATGATTCTGAAATGCCACAAGGATTTACATATCGATACGCAAATCAATACGCACAAAATATACAGCACCAGTCGGTTGGTTTCGAACCTGATGAACATGCCGGTGCAGCCCAACAAAGCTATTGTAGGCCGCAATGCATTTGCGCATTCTTCGGGCATCCATCAGGATGGGGTATTGAAAAACCGTGAAAGCTACGAAATCATGGATCCTACCGATGTGGGCATCGACAAAAACTCGATTGTGCTTACTGCCCGCAGCGGACGTGCTGCACTGAAACACCGCCTTAGTGTATTGGGAGTAAATGTGGATGGTGAAAAGCTCGATGCCCTCTACCAGGAGTTCCTGAAGCTTGCCGACCGCAAGAAAGACATTAATGATGATGACGTATTGATGCTGGTTGGTAAGGAACGCTCTTCGAAAGACCGTATCCGTCTCGAATACCTTCAGGTAAGTTCAGGGGTAGGCCTCCGTCCGGTAGCCAGTCTGGGTGTAAAAATTGCCGGCGAATTGTTTGAAGCAGCTGCCACAGGTAATGGTCCGGTAGATGCCGCCATTAATGCCCTGAAAAAAATCATCAACCGCAAGATGACGCTGCAGGAATTTACTATTCAGGCTATTAACCGCGGTAGTGATGATGTGGGGAAAGTGCATATGCAGGTGGAACACGAAGGCGTGGTGTATTATGGCTTTGGTGCCAACACCGATATTATAGCAGCATCGGTAGAAGCATACATCAATGCCATCAACCAATTTGTGAAATAATTGTTAGAGTAAAGAAGATAAACTAAAAGATAGATATGAGTAAAACGCTATTTGACAAAATTTGGGATGCCCATGTGGTCTCCTCCGTGGAAAACGGACCTACCCAATTGTACATCGACCGTCATTTCTGCCACGAAGTGACCAGTCCACAGGCTTTTAACGGACTTCGTGCCCGTGGCCTTAAGGTATTTCGTCCGGAACTTACCACCATGACGGCCGACCACAACACGCCTACCATCGACCAGGATCAGCCGGTAAAAGACCCGATTTCGCGCAATCAGCTCGATCAGTTTGCTAAAAATGCAGCAGAATTCAATATGCCGATTTTCTATCCGCTCGGACACGAAAAGAATGGTGTTGTACATATTATTGGTCCTGAAAATGGCTTTACCCAGCCGGGTATGACCATCGTTTGTGGCGACAGCCATACATCAACCCACGGAGCATTCGGAACCATCGCCTTTGGGATCGGAACATCTGAAGTTGAAATGGTACTGGCTACGCAATGTATCCTTCAGACCCGTCCGAAAACAATGCGTATTACCTACAACGGAAAGTTGGGTACCGGAGTAAGCGCGAAAGACCTCGCTTTGTACACGATTGCCAAACTGACCACCGGTGGTGCCACAGGTTATTTTGTGGAATATGCCGGCGAAGCCATTCGCACTATGAGCATGGAAGAGCGTATGACTGTGTGTAACCTTTCCATTGAAATGGGTGCCCGCGGAGGCATGATTGCTCCCGATGAAACGACATACACCTATATGAAAGGTCGCGAATTTGCGCCAAAAGGTGAAGAATGGGACCGCAAACTGGCCTATTGGAAAACACTGATATCCGACGATGGTGCAGTGTTCGATAAAGAACTGGTCTTCGATGCAGCCGATATTCAGCCGATGATTACGTACGGAACCAATCCCGGTATGGGTATGGGCATTCGCGAATCCATTCCAACAATGGATGCCATTGATGAAGCCGGACGGATTTCGTTCAAAAAGTCGCTCGATTATATGGGCTTCGAAGCCGGTGAACAACTGCTGGGTAAACCTATCGATTATGTGTTTCTGGGAAGCTGTACAAACGGACGTATTGAAGACTTCCGTATATTTGCCAACTACATCAAAGGAAAGAAAAAAGCCGACAATGTGACTGTATGGCTGGTGCCGGGTAGCTGGGGAGTTGAAAAACAAATCCGCGAAGAAGGGCTACTTGACATCCTCACCGAAGCTGGGTTCAAACTTCGTCAACCGGGATGTTCCGCTTGTCTGGCTATGAACGACGACAAAGTACCTGCAGGAAAATATGCAGTATCTACCTCGAACCGCAACTTCGAAGGACGTCAGGGTCCCGGTGCGCGCACCAGTCTGGCAGGACCGCGGGGAGCTGCTGCAGCAGCGGTAACAGGATGTATTACCGATCCGAGAGGATAATCAGCTTCTAACTTCAGAACATGTAAATTAACAAATCATGAATAAATTCGAAAAACTGACATCAACGGTAGTTCCACTTCCCATTGAAAATGTGGACACCGACCAGATTATACCCGCCCGTTTCCTGAAAGCCACCGATAAAAATGGTTTTGGCGATAACCTTTTTGCCGACTGGCGGTACGAAAAAGACGGAAGTCCGAAAAAAGATTTCATTCTTAACAATCCCTCATATTCCGGCAGCATTCTGGTTGCAGGAAAAAACTTTGGCTCAGGATCGAGCCGCGAACATGCAGCCTGGGCCATCGATGGTTATGGATTTAAAGTGGTGGTATCGAGCTTTTTTGCCGATATCTTTCGCAATAATTCACTTAATAACGGAGTGCTACCGGTGGTGGTTAGTGCGGAGTTCCTCGCTGAGATTTTCAACCTGGTAGAGTCCGATCCCTCGGTTACCCTCACAGTTGATCTTGAATCGCAGACGATTACCAACAATTCAAACGGTAAAACTGAAAACTTCGACATCAATCCGTATAAGAAAGAATGCTTATTGAAAGGCATGGACGATATCGATTATTTACTCAGCAAGAAAGACTTAGTGCTTCAGTACGAAGCCAACCGCACCCTCTAAAAAACGGTAGTTATGATAGAGATAATGGACACCACCCTGCGCGACGGGGAACAGACATCAGGGGTTTCGTTTGCGAAAGCCGAAAAAATGAGCATAGCCCGGCTGTTGCTCGAAGAACTGTGTGTGGACAGAATCGAGATTGCATCGGCACGGGTTTCGGAAGGCGAATACGATTCGGTAAAAAAGGTAGCTCGCTGGGCAAAGGAAAATGGCCATATCGATAAGATTGAAGTACTGGGATTTGTTGACAACCGCACCTCACTTCAATGGATTCAGGATGCTGGCTGTAGAGTGATTAACCTGCTTTGCAAGGGTTCCGAAAATCATTGCCGGCATCAGTTGCGTAAAACACCTGAGGAACATCTCGCCGATGTATGCCGTGAAATTGGCTTTGCGAATGAAATGGGTATCGATGTGAATATCTACCTGGAAGATTGGTCGAATGGTATGCGTAATTCATCTGACTACGTATTTTTCATGGTAGATCAACTACACAAGGAAAAGGTTAAACGTATAATGCTTCCCGACACGTTGGGAATTCTGAATCCAAGCGAAACGCTTCAGTTCTGTCGACTGATGATCGAACGCTATCCATCGGTGCATTTCGATTTTCATGCCCATAACGACTACGACTTTGCCGTGGCCAATGTATATGAAGCAATAAAAGCCGGTGTTCATGGTGTACACGTAACAGTGAACGGGCTGGGCGAACGGGCTGGAAACGCGCCTCTTTCAAGTGTAGTGGCTATTATTAAAGACCACAATAAGAAGTCGACACGTATCCACGAGGCTAAAATTAACTCGGTGAGCCGGCTGGTGGAAACCTATTCAGGGATCCGTATCCCTTCCAATAAACCGGTTATCGGCGAGAATGTATTTACGCAGGTTGCGGGCATTCATGCCGATGGTGACAACAAACACAACCTGTATTACAATGATTTGCTTCCCGAACGCTTTGGGCGCGAACGGGTATATGCCCTTGGTAAAACATCAGGAAAAGCCAATATTCTGAAGAATTTACAGCAACTTGGGATAGAGCTCGATGCGGAAATGATGGCACAGGTTACCCAACGGGTGATTGAGCTGGGCGATAAGCAGGAAATGGTGACTATCGACGAGCTACCTTTCATTGTCGCTGATGTTGTGAAAAGTGCCACCGATCAGCATTTAATTAAAGTGGTGAATTACAGCCTTTCGGTAACCAATGGCTTGCGGCCTATGGCCAGCGTAAAACTGGAAATCAGGGGCGAAGAATATGAACAATCGGCTTCGGGCGATGGACAGTACAATGCCATTTCGAAAGCGATGTACAAGATTTACAAGAAGCTAAACAAACCCACCCCTGAGCTGATTGGTTACGAAGTGGTGATTCCTCCCGGAGGAAAAACTGATGCTATCGTGCAAACCATTATCACCTGGCAGTTTGAAGGCAAAACCTTCAGAACCCGCGGACTTGATGGCGACCAGACTGTAGCT
>JANJXE010000016.1 GCA_024709185.1 Paludibacter sp. | reverse complement strand
AACTCCATCAACAATAAATAAAGGAGAGTTGCCCCCGGTGAGCGATCGTTTTCCGCGTATTAAAATATCCGATCCACCACCCGGACGAGCCGAATTCTGCGTAACAACAACCCCCGCTGCCTGTCCGCGCAACATCTCAGCCACGCTGGAAGTAGGAATAGCATTCATATCATCGGCTTTCACCGATACCACCGACCCTGTCAGGTCGCTTTTACGCTGGGTACCGTATCCAACCACCACCAATTCCTCCAACTGGCGGGTATCTTCCCGGAGCTTAACATTAATTGTCTGTTGGTTTCCAATTGTGATGTTTTCGGTTACATGTCCAACATAGCTAAACACAAGTACAGAACGGGCCGACTCTGCTTCAATCGAATACTTTCCATCAAAATTGGTTACTGTTCCCTGATTTGTCCCCTGAACAAGTATACTTACTCCAATCATTGGTTCCCCAAACTGGTCGGTTACCGTACCCGAAATCGTGCGTCTCTGCGCCCCGGCCGGGGTAAGTACAACTAAAAAAGATAAAACGAGAGTGCATTTCAACAGCACTCCATGGAAAAACTTTTTTTCAGTGTTCTTCATTGTATTGATTTGAATTTTTTGTAGTATTAGTGAGAGCAAAAATAGACTAATTAAATTCAGCACTGTAAAACAAGAATTCAATTAAATGGTAAATACGTACAATGTATTAAGCCGGATTAATCAGTTTACGTAACAAAGTTATTTCTTACCACCTTGAAGTCATCCCATACGAATACAAATAAATAAGAAGTACGTTCAATAAATCTTGTGCATTATTTTGTAGTATCCATCACTACCAAAAAAGTATAGAAATTTCATCCGGATTTCGCCTTCAAATAAAAAAATAGTACATTTCACAAGCGTTTCAAACATTTTTAGTAATCTTTTCATTAAACTTGCACTGCCAATCGACGAACACTCTATCATGCTGAAAATTAAACTACTTGCGTTATGCCTGTTATTCACGGTATTCCTTTTCTCAAATGGAATTCATAATTCGTATTTTGAACACCTCAGTGTAAAAGAAGGGCTTTCGCACTACTCTGTTAATTCGCTGTATCAGGATGAAAATGGTATGGTGTGGATTGGTACCCGCGACGGACTTAACCGCTACGATGGCAATGAAATTACAGTTTTCAAACAAATTCCGGGCGATTCCACAGCTCTTTTCGGGAATAATATCCGATCGGTATGTGGCGATAAGAATGGCCATTTGTTCATGCTTTGCAAATCGGGGCTTGTCGTTTTTGATCTGAAAAAAGAGATTTTTAAAACCATCCGCAGGCAGGATGTCAGCACCCTGGCATATGGCAGAGAAAACCTGTGGTTTACTTCCTCCGATACTATCTATGCATACCAACCTTCAGTAGAGAGCGGACTGCGAACTCATCTTTTAATGCCCGAAAAATCATCACGCGCCAGTTCTATCCTCGAAACCAGTGACCGGATGTTGTATATTGCCACCTCTACCCACGGGATACTGGTATACGACAAAAACGGTAAGAATGTAAAACGGTGGCCTGTTAACGATGTAATTTGTCTGTACGAAGACAGCAAAAAAAATGTTTGGATTTGCACACGTTATACCGGCCTGTACCGCATCGGCTTCGAGGGCTCTCTCACTGCATTTCAACATAATCCTGCTGATCCGGAAAGCATTCCGGATAACTTCGTGAGAACAATTTGCGAGGATGATTTTGGTAATTACTGGATTGGCTTGTATACCGGTTTATGTAAACTGGACACTGAAAAAACGAAGGCGAAATTCTCACTTTACAAATATGAACGGCAAATTTCACACGGAATAAGCAATGCTTCTGTATGGTCAATTATCAACGACAAGAAGGGAACACTCTGGATCGGGAGTTATTTCGGTGGTATTGATCTTTTTAACCCCAGATATTCGATTTTTAATTTTTACGATGCTTTCAGCAAGTCGCCCTGGTCGCTTAGTAATCCCGTTGTGGGTCGAATCGTGAGTGAAAAAAATGGTAATCTGTGGATTGGTACTGATGGGGGTGGATTGAATCATCTTAACCGGCAAACCGGCAGGTTCACTATGTATCAGGCTGATGGAAGTCGAAACAGTATCTCGGTGAACACCATTAAATCGCTGTGGGTGGATGAGAAAAGAGGAAATTTGTGGATTGGAACCCATATGGGAGGACTCAACAAACTGAATCTTCAGACCAGAAAATTCACGGTTTTTGAACACAATCCGGCTAACTCCAAAAGCATCCCGAGTAACTTTGTACGTGAAATCGTTCACCGAAACGACACACTCTATCTGGCCACCCGCAATTCAATCGGCGTTTTCGATCTGAAAACTGAAACCTGTACGAAAATGGACTTTCCTTCCATCGAATTATCGCAGCGCGAATTACCCGATTTGTACATCGACTCTAACGACCGGATGTGGTTTTGCTTTTCCAATATGGCATTTCAATTCAATCTGAAGACCCGGGAATTACTAAAACTTGAACTGCAAAATAATGTGTTGTTTTTCTACGAAGACAGTCAGAAACGACTGTGGGCAGGTACCGACGGACATGGTGTATATCTGTTCAACGAAAAAACAAAAAAGCTTGAACACAATGCCGAATTCAACAAGCACCTGGGATCGGGGTATGTTATTGATATGAAAGAATCGGGCGGTGGATATTTGTATGTTTCTACCAATGCCGGATTAGTGGTAATTGATAACGAACTTCATAATTCAAGGTTACTTAATATCTCGAATGGTTTTCCGCTAGAGGCTCTCAATGAAAACAGCCTGTTTGTTTCGGATAAAAATGAAATTTTTGCCGGGGGTACCAACGGTATGGTTTCGTTCAACGAAAAAGACATCAACCTTCCCCGGGCCGATTACGATGTGAATATTACCGGCATCCGGGTCAATAATAAACGAGTTACGCCGGGAAAAGGATCGATTATCGCTGAGTCGCTACCCTATTTAAACAAAATTACCCTTAAACCAGAGCATTCGGTCATCACCATACTGTTTGCCACTACCAACTACATCAATGTGCTGAATACCGATATTCAATATCAACTCATCGGTTTCGATAAAGACTGGATTGATGCCAATTTCCAAAAAAGCGTAACCTATACAAATCTGAATCCCGGAACGTATACGCTTCGGTTGCGTGGTAAAACCATGACTGATTCAGGCCAGTTTCCTGAAAAATCGATCGAAATTACCGTATTGCCTCCTTTTTACAAAACTACCCTGGCTTACTTCATTTACGGTATCATTGCGCTTACGCTCGCCATCGTACTTATTCGGTTCTACACTTCAAAGATTCAACTCAGTACATCGCTCGAATACGAGAAAAGGGAGAAAAAACACATCGAAGACCTTAATCAATCGAAATTGCGTTTCTTTACCAATATATCTCACGAATTCAGAACTCCTTTAACACTGATCATCAATCAGATTGAATTGATACTGCAAATGGGTCACATCCCGCAATCGATTTACGGGAAACTACTGAATGTGATGAGAAATGCCCACAGGATGAAAAAACTGATAACCGAACTCATGGATTTCAGAAAATACGAACAGGGATTTATGGAGTTGAAAGTCTCTGAAAATGATCTGATTCCATTCCTGAATGAGATTTTTCTATCCTTTAAAGAACTGGCACAATCCAAGAACATCCAGTATAGCTTTGAATACAAATCGTCGGAACTGAAAATATGGTTCGATACCAATCAGATGGAAAAGGTGTTTTATAACCTGCTGGCCAATGCATTCAAATACACACCCTCCAATGGAAATATCACACTCAGGGTAGAAGATCTGGGATACGATGTGATGATTTCGGTTACCGACGATGGAGTAGGAATTGATCCGGCTTCGCAGGACCGGGTATTTGATCGTTTTTACCAGGCCGAAAATAGTTCGCAGGACTGGAACAACCGCCAGGGTTCGGGCATCGGACTTGCACTGGCAAAAGGAATTGTCAATCTGCACCACGGCGATATTGGTGTAACCAGCGAACCCAATCAGGGCAGTCGCTTCTGGGTGCGGCTACCGGCCGACGACCGACATTATGAATCCGATCAAAAAATTGCGTCGCCTGACAAAGATCAGCTGGTTATATCCGATATTTCTATACCCGACAAACAATTTTTTGAGGAAATTCTCTCCTCCCAAAAAGAGGCGGATGCACACAATTCCTGCATCCTCATTATTGAAGATAATGTGGAGCTTCTGGGCTTACTGGCATCTATCTTTCAACCTTTGTATAAAGTGATAACTGCCACCGACGGACAGGAAGGATACGACAAAGCGGTGAAACATCAACCCGATATTATCCTGAGTGATGTGATGATGCCCCGCATGTCGGGTACAGAAATGTGCTCGAAACTGAAGTCCAATATCGAAACCTCACACATTCCTATTGTTCTGCTTACTGCCCGGACAGCAGCCGATTACATGGTTCAGGGTTTACTCACCGGCGCCGACGATTACATCATTAAGCCCTTTAATCAGAAAGTGCTCGTCACGCGATGCAATAATCTGGTAAATTCAAGAAAGGTGCTGCAAAAACGATTTGCAATGCAAACCGACCCCGATCCCATGATTATTGCCACCAACTCTATCGATCAGCAACTACTGGTAAAAGCAACGCAAATTGTGGAAAAAAATATTGATAATCCGGGCTTCGACATTACTCATTTTGCTTCCGAATTATGCCTGAGCCGGACCAATTTGTTTAACAAACTGAAAGGAATTACCGGGCAGACACCCAATGACTTTATCATCAATATCCGACTGAAAAAGAGCATTTATTACCTGATTA
>JANJXE010000014.1 GCA_024709185.1 Paludibacter sp. | reverse complement strand
TCAGTTCAGGATGTTGCTGCAGCAGTTCCAGAAACAGAGGTGCCACGCCTTTTTTAATCAGTTTGGCGCAGGCTTTCTCCCAGTTGTCGATGGTAGTAATGTGTTGCTGCAGCAGGCCAATATCGTGAGATACGCTGCAGGCCGCAATTACCAGACTATTTTCTGGAGAGAAAGAGTTCATGCGAGAGTGAATGAAAAAAGTTTAATGCAAAGATAGGTTTTTTTTTATTTTATTCCTGAATCCCGGAAACGACGACAGCGACTATTTGTATTTCCCGTTGTACATTCAGTAAAAAACAGTAACTTTGCCCTCCTGTTATGATACCTTACTAAATTTATTTATTCCCGAATGAAACGAGCATGGCATTACTGCACATCTAACGTTATGGTTATAGTGACATGCGAGTTCCATACGACCATTAGAAAATCAATCATTACCGCATGAAAAAAGTTGCATTAATCACCGGAATTACCGGCCAGGACGGTGCCTACCTCGCCGAGTTACTATTGAAAAAAGGCTATATCGTACACGGCATCAAGCGCCGTTCCTCGATGTTCAATACCGATCGCATCGACCATTTATACCAGGATCCGCACGTAGAAAACCGCAACCTGATACTGCACTACGGCGACCTAACCGATTCGATGAACCTCACCCGCATCATTCAGGAAACACAGCCCGACGAGATTTATAACCTGGCAGCGATGAGTCACGTAAAAGTGAGCTTCGATACCCCCGAATATACTGCCAATGCCGATGGGATTGGTACCCTGCGTATCCTGGAAGCCGTGCGACTGCTGGGCATGACGAAAAAAACCCGCGTGTACCAGGCATCCACTTCCGAGCTCTACGGATTGGTGCAGGAAATTCCACAAAAAGAAACCACACCATTCTATCCCCGTTCGCCCTATGCAGTGGCCAAAATGTATGCCTACTGGATTACGGTGAACTACCGCGAGGCTTATGGAATGCATGCCAGCAACGGGATACTGTTCAATCATGAGTCGCCCCTGCGCGGCGAAACCTTTGTGACCCGCAAGATAACCCGCGCTACCGCCCGCATCGCCATGGGCATGCAGGAGCGCATCTACCTGGGTAATATGTCGGCCCAGCGCGACTGGGGTCATGCCAAGGATTATGTGCAGGCCATGTGGTTGATACTGCAGCAGGATGAGCCCGACGATTACGTAATTGCTACCGGTGTGACCACCGAAGTGCGCGAGTTTGTGCGGTTGGCTTTTGGCGAAGTAGGAATTGAAATTGAATTCCGGGGCGAAGGGGCCGACGAGAAAGGCTATATTGCCCGCATCGACGACGACCGTTTTGCCGCAGCCGTAGGAGCCGAATTCCTTCCACAAATCAAAGCAGTGACTGGTCCGGTAGTGGAAGTCGACCCCGCCTATTTCCGTCCTACTGAAGTAGAGCTCCTCATAGGCGATGCCACCAAGGCCCGCACCCGTCTTAACTGGACTCCCGAATACGACCTCAAAGGCTTGGTGGAAGACATGATGAAATCGGACGTGAAGCAAATGAAGAAAGCCACCTATTTGAAGGAAGGCGGATTCAGGGTAATGAATTATTTCGAGTAACCGATAAAAGATCTCGACTGTGCTTTCGGATATTCTATAGCAACCAGTCATGACACTTCTTGTACAATCACATGGATAAAACCGCAAAAATATACATAGCCGGACACCTCGGAATGGTGGGCTCGGCTATAAAGCGAAACCTCGAAGCCAGAGGATTCACCAACTTTGTAACCCGCAGCCTTTCGGAACTCAACCTGCTGGTGGAGGCCGATGTGGCGCGGTTTTTTGAAGAAGAAAAGCCGGAGTATGTTGTGCTGGCAGCTGCAAAGGTGGGAGGCATTGTTGCCAACGACACCTACCGTGCCCAGTTTATCTACGAAAACCTGATGATTCAGAACCATGTGATACACCAGAGTTATCTGCATGGAGTAAAGAAGCTGTTGTTTCTGGGATCCTCGTGTATCTATCCGCGGTTGTCGCCGCAGCCCATAAAGGAAGAATACCTGCTCACCGGTTTACTTGAGCCCACCAACGAGCCCTATGCCATTGCCAAGATTGCCGGAATCAAGATGTGCGAGGCTTATCATGCGCAGTACGGCTGCAACTTTATATCGATTATGCCCACGAACCTGTATGGTCAGAACGACAATTACGATTTGGAGAAGTCGCACGTGTTGCCTGCTCTGATTCGCAAGATGCTGTTGGGCAAGTACCTGATGGAAGGCAATTGGGAAGCTATTCGAAGGGATTTGAATAAATTACCCGTGGAAGGCGTAAACGGAGACGCTGCTGAGACTGCTATTGTGAAGCTGCTTGCTAAGTATGGGATAAGCTCCGAAGGCATTACCCTCTGGGGCACCGGTACACCCATGCGCGAGTTTCTGCATGTGGACGATATGGCCGATGCCTCGGTGTATCTGCTCCTGAACTACGATGCCCCCGATACCCAACCTTCGCATGTGAATGCCGGCTGTGGCGAGGATATCACCATCCGCGATCTGGCTCTGTTGGTGCAAGGCATCACCGGCTACAGCGGCAACCTTCACTGGGACAGCACAAAGCCCGATGGCACCCCTCGCAAGCTGCTCGATGTAAGCAAGTTGCAGGGGCTTGGTTGGAAACCCGCGGTAAGTCTGGAGGAAGGAATCCGCCGGGTGGTAGGTAATTATTTGTAACAAAAATTTGCAGAAATAAACAATTTTCTATACTTTTGGGTTGTAATTGGAAGAGTAGCAATAGTACCCACCACACCGGCAGTAGAACGTCGGTGGTATCCTTAGTTCTGCATGAAGACACCCATCACCTTAGTTCTGTTCCCCTGCCTCATGCTTATCGCTTTTATAAGCTGCGATGACGATGAAAAGCTGGATAAGACCCTGAAATGCAGTGTTGAACGTATCGACTTTGGGTCTGCACAGGACGCTATGATACTATTTATTGAAACCGGTATCGATTGGAAGATAAGCAGTAAGGCTGATTGGGTAGAGTTTTCGGTGGAGAAAGGAAAAGGCAAAACCGGTGTGCTGGTGGGTGTGAGTGAAAATACCCAGCTGCAGCGAACAGATACCCTTAGGATAGAAGCCGGTGAGCTGCAACTGAAAATACCCATAACCCAGCAATCAGCGTCAATTATCAGTTATACCATTGGCGAACAAGAGTTTCGAATGGTGCTGCTGGAAAGCGTACAATACAAAGAAGCAGACTTTTATTGTTGTGAGACCGAAGTTACCAATGCCCTGTGGGCGCAGGTGATGGGAGGTCTTCCCTACGATACCATACCGGGCTATAGTGGCGACCGGTCGGCAGAATTGCCCGGCTTGCCGGTGAGTTATGTGTCGTGGTACGATGTTTCCAATCGATTTTTACCCGCTCTTAAGAATCTCCTTAAAGCTGATTTCCGACTCCCCACCGAAGGTGAATGGTTATTTGCTGCACAGGGCGGTAAATTCAGTAAGAAATACAGCTATTCGGGCAGTAATACCGTGGATGAAGTGGCCTGGTATGGAGCCAACTCGATGGGACATAAAGTAGTGGTGAAAAAATTAAAGCCCAATGAAGCCGGCTTGTACGATATGAGCGGCAATGTAAGCGAGTGGAGTTCCGACTGGTCGTTTCCTGCGTCGGATCAAAAGAAGATTATTCGTGGAGGAAATTACACATCAACAAGTAGCATGTTTTCCGATGCGGTATCCGATTGTTTGGTGTACAGTAAGTCTCAAACCTCGCCTTCGTGTTACGAGGAAATTGTATATGGAAATGGAACTAAGGCCATAGTGTATCGTTGCTCAACAATCGGATTTCGTTTTGTGGTGTCGGCTCATCCTGCTGGAAACTGATGCGACGATAACTGAAACTTCAGGTTGGTTATATAAAGTGTAGTTAACTGAATTTTTAAGCTACAGTATTTAATAATTTTCAAATGAAACGAGCATGTAAATATTTCACATCCACGGATATGGTAATTCCGGCATGCGAGTTCCATGTGACCATTAAAATCACAATTATTTACACATGAAAAAAGGTATACTTGTTTTGCTTTTGGTGTATCTGCAGTTAACCGCCCTTTCGGCGCAGTCAGTGGTGAATATGGTGTTTCCGGAGCAATCGGCTGCCCCGCTCGAAGTGGTGAAGCTGTTCGACGAGGCATTGCCTGAAGGCATGCCGGTAGTATTGGGTGTGTTTGGTTTTGGCATTTCGGGAGGGAAGGGACCGTTTACCTTCCGGTGGCTGAAAGACGGGGTGGAGATTGGTACCGAAAATACCCTGGTGATAAAAGCTGAAAAAGGAAGTAGCTATGCGCTGGAGGTGGCCGATGTATGTAAGTGTAAGGCGGTGAGTACGATAGCTGTGGATGCTGCTTCGCAAAAAAGTGGAGAGAATTACCTGATGAAGACGGTAGAGATTTTTCCCACCCGGGTAAAAGATAAGCTTCATGTACGTTTTAAAGCCTTTATTCCCGAAAATACACGACTGAAGATATACGATATGCAAGGGAAGCTGCAGGTTTTACATAATTTGTATTACGACGAAACCATTGTTCCGGGCTTGCCTGCGGGCGATTATGTAGTGGTGGTCGAAAACGGGGAGTTGTATCAGGTAAAGAAAATTACGGTTGTTCCGTAGGTGATTATTCAAAGGAAGGAGTTGCAAATGAAAGCTTTTCAAACTAAGTTCCTGAACAGGATGGCAGGACTGATAGTTGTACTCCTGCTATCGGTGGGGATGCTTATTGCCAGTCCGGGCAACAATGAACGAGCGAGGGAGGTGGCGCGGCAGTTCTTCGGAATGATGAACACAACCAGAGGACCCTTAAAGGCACCTGCTTTGGCAAATGAAGTACATCTTAAATATGCTTCTTCTGATGAAGTTCCTGTTCCGGTATCTATTTATCAACAGGGCGAACATGCCTTTGTGGTGCTGGGAGCTACCAGCGAAGGGTACGAAGTATTGGGCTACTCCACTGAAGGCGGCTACGATCACACAAACTGTCCGCCAGCACTGAAAGCCTTACTCGGGGGATATACAGGTAAATCAGAGGAAACAAACGAAACCTCTGTGAAGTATTCTGCTGAGGGGATCCTCAGCCGGTCGGCTGCCGAACAAACCCTTTGGACAGAAGGCAGGCCTGGTGTTGAGCAACCCGTACTTCGCGAAAGTAAGCCTGTTTTAGTAAATGCCAAACTACACGCCCCTTTTGCAGTAGTGGGTCCTTTGCTTGATTCGGTGGGAGTGAAGCTGAACCAATTTAATCATCAGAATTCTGGTGGCTGTCCGACCGGTTGTGTTGCCACCGCAATGGCACAAATCATGTGTTATTATAAGTATCCTGATAGAGGTACAGGCTCCCACAGCTACGATCATCCTACCTATGGGCAGTTTAGTGCTGATTTTGCAAACACCCGCTACAACTGGGCGAATCCAACCGATAAGGATTACGAGCTATTGTCGCAGCATGTAGGGATAGCCATGGATATGGATTATTGTGGCTGGGAGGGTAAAGGAAGTGTACCTTCGCATGCCGGATATCACACGGTGTTGGAAAGGTATTTTAAATATTACATCGAAGACCTGAAAAACTATGCATCGGACAACAAGATGCTTCGAAGCATGATTGATCTGCGAAATCCGTTGTACACTGCTTTGCCAGGCAATCCTGGTCATGCAATAGTGCTCGACGGCTATGATAGCAATGGGTTTTTTCACATCAACTTTGGCTGGGGAGGCGGTAATAACGGGTATTTTAAGTTAAACGATGGAGGTAAAATTAATGCTGGTTACTCCTTTGGTAACAGAACTATTAATACCCTGCTGATTACGCCGCATCGCCGCCCCCTCCATCCTGCTGATTCGCTGGCATTAAAGGCGATAACCAGCAATATTGAGGGCCTTAACTGGGATGTGACAAAACCCCGGGAGTTATCGGGTGTTACCATTATCAATGGCAGGGTGGTGGCTATTAATATTCTGAAGGAACTGGCTTCACTAAAAGGTAAAATCCCGGAAGAAATCGGGAATCTTACACAGCTCGATGGCTTAAGTATCAGTACGAACCTCAACGGTACCCTTCCTGCATCTTTGTCGAAGCTCACAAATCTCACTTACCTTACACTTTCGAACAGCATGGGTACTTTGCGCGATACCCTGCCCGTGGATATTGGTAATCTCAAAAACCTGAAGAGGCTGCATCTTGTCAAGGTGTTGAAAGGTCAAATTCCTGAATCGATAGGCGAACTGAGCAACCTTGAATGGCTTACCCTGCGCGAAAATCAGTTAAGTGGTTCGATTCCTGCCAGTATCGGTAATCTGACCAATCTTGCATGGATGAACCTTGCAGCGAATGAGCTGAGCGGAGTCATGCCCGAAACGCTGGGAAATTTGAATAAGCTGGAAGAGCTCAACCTGAGTCGCAACCAGTTTAGTGGTTCGATTCCGGCTTCGCTGGGTCGACTTAGCAAGCTGCGAACGCTCGAATTATACGAGAATCAACTCTCTGGGGCTGTTCCTCAGAGTATGAATGGATTAGATAGCCTGCGTGTGCTGGATTTACATTCGAATGAGTTGACCGGCGATGTGCCTGCCATCTTTGGATCGATGAAGGAATTGTATAAACTCGATATTTCAGAAAATAAATTGAGTTCGTTGCCCGATGATCTGGGGGGAGCAGGCTCGTTGCTCTACCTGTATATGAATACTAACTCCATCGCTGCACTGCCTGAGAGTTTTTATCAGCTAAGCAATCTTAAGTCGTTAAAGGCCAGTAATAATAAGCTAACCCATTTGCCGAAAGTGCTAAGCAACTTATTGGCCATTGAAACCTTCGATGTGGCATTCAATCGGCTGACTGAATTTCCTTCGGAGATTATATCGGACTACGAAAAGGAAGCAATTTACTTCAACGATAACCTGCTGACGCGTTTCCCCTATATGATGCCTTACCTGAAGGCGAAAGCACTGTCGCTGCAGAACAATGATCTTGAGGGTGCAGTTCCGGCCAACCTGCTGGATAAGAGTTCGCAAACAGTAAATCTGAATGGCAATCGTTTTACATACAGCGACCTTCCGAAGCAGGGTGATTTTACCCGTGGGATATTTGAGCAAAAGCCCCTGCGATTGAAAACCAATGTAGTTAAGGTTCGTATGGGCGATACGGTGCGTATTCATATCGACTCGCTGATTCAAAAGAAGCATCCCCGCGACAGCTATGTGTGGTTCGAATTGTCGACACTGGCCAGCGGTAAGCCGGTGAAAAAAGATATTCAGCTGGGGCCGGAATTGAAGCTTCTTGCCGATGAGGCGCTTCTTACTAAGCAGTATTTTTGCCGCATTACCAACGATAGTTGTCCGCTGTTTACCTCGCAGGTGAATTTTACCTCGCGCTTTCCGGTTATTAAGGAAGTATTTACCGATACCCTGCATTTTGAGGCGATGACCCGTGAAGAAAGTTTGCAGGCCCTGTATCCCGGACGGCCAGTGTTTGAAACCAACCGGCTGGAGAAAAAAGAACTTTCGGATAAAAGCGTTACCTTGATTGCGCCTTACACTATGCGGGGTGAAAAGAGCTGGCAGGCTTCGGCCGATAGTATCAGCTGGGCGGAGGTAAGCCCTACGATGTCCCAAAACGATCTGAAAAAGAACATAGTATCGGTGCAGCCTGCCGAATTAATCGTGAACCCCGTGACGCCGGCATTTTACCGCAGTGTGGTGCGGGAAGCCAATTGCGAACCGCTCTACAGCGATGCTATCAGGGTAAATCCGTATGGACAAACCCTTTGTGATACGGTTGTAAACACCGTCGGCGACAATGTGACCGTGACGCTCGACAGTCTGGAGGTGGTTCTTCCCAAAGGCATTCACGATAAAGACTTCAGACTTACCATTGTGAAGCTCGATCATCCTCCCAAAGCACCCGAAGGCACTACAGTTGGGCCGGCCTACGATGTGACGGTAAGTTTCGGGGATGTGTTTTCACTGCCGTTAATTATACGCTTCAGGAATCTAAAGGAAAAAATCGATTCCATGGATATTGACCGGTACAAAGCTGCGTATTTCGACGATGTGCAGCAAAAATGGATTCAGTATGATAATTCTCACCTCAGTTTGACGGATAGTTCGCTGCATTTCATGACCAATCACTTAACGATACTTACCTATACCTACAACGAAAGTGATTTGATACTGGGC
>JANJXE010000013.1 GCA_024709185.1 Paludibacter sp. | reverse complement strand
ACCATCGTGCATACGCGTTAGAGAATCATCTTCCTGTGCAAATTTATCGAACACTCTTTTTTGAAACCCTTCGCTAATGCCAATGCCCGTGTCGGATATTTCAAAAAGGAGTTCATGGAAGCCGCTGGTTTTTCTGCGAATTGTAACTTCTAACCGTATTAATCCCTCGTTGGTAAATTTAAAAGCATTGGAAATAAGCTTTACCAGAATTTGTTGCAAACGCTGTGCATCGCCCCTGTATGCCGGATGAAGCGATTCGCTGATGACAAACTGAAAATCGATTGCCTTTTTCTCCTCAGCTTTTCCGGCCATCATATCTTTAACTTCCATCAACAACTGACGCAGGTTGAAATCTTTTTGATTCAAATGAAAAGATCCTGCTTCCATATCGTTGATATCCATCACGTTGTTGAAAAGATTCAGAAGATATCGTGATGCAATCATTGATTGCTGAATAAAACTTTTCTGCCGTTCGTTTAGTTTTTCGCGCATTAATTCGCGTTGCATTCCGGCAATAATGTTCAGGGGTGTACGTATTTCGTGGCTCAAATTAACAAAAAAGGTGTCTTTTGTTTTTTTTGCAGCTTCGGCATGCTCTCGTGCCAACTGTAATTCTTTTTCGTTTTGGAGTTGTTTGTTTAAATAGTTATCTGTATCAATTAATATTTGATTTAACCTGAAGATACGCTGCATTACATTTACCTGTAAACGAGTCAGGAAGCGAAGTAAATTTTTTTCACGTTCATGAAAATCAGTTTTTCTTTTCATGTAAAACAATTCCATGGTTCCAATCAGCAATTTGTCGCTGGTAGTCATAGGTAGACTGATCAGGCTTTTGATGCCATGCATGCTCATCAATTGAGTCAATGCCTCCTGATCAGGTCCTGCCCTGTCAATCGACTGAATAATAATTTCCTGATCATGGCTATGAAACGGATAATAGGATTTCAAGAAGGTCGCAGTTGTTATTTTCCCGGAATCACCCTGTAGAAATTCTACATCTTCGGAATTCCATTCATAATAACGCGAAACTGTTCGGTAGTTGTTACGGCTTTCGCAAACCGCTATGTGATCGGCTCCGGTAAACCTGGCTATCAACCTTAATGCTTGCGGAATGTCTTGTTCCAAATCCTCTATATCGGGAGCTGTATACATTAGTGTGATTGCATTCACCAATTTCTGATAATTGCAATTTAAAGTATTGCAGGTCCAGTCGAATAGCAATTGTTTGTTGCTGATCAACTCTTGCGACATCTCATCGAAAATGCGCTCGTCCTTGTCAGAGTGGTTTGTCATGGAATCGTTTACCATAGGTTATACAGGCACAAAGTATCGTTGTTGAAACCGACGACGAATGTAGTGTATTTTTTTTATATTTTCTACAGTTATTAATTGTTTTGATGAAGATGTTGATTTTTTTTTTATTTTTGCAATAAAAATAATTGCTGAACTGTATATATTTGACATCAGACTATGAAACTGGAAAAGCAGTTTAAACTAACGGACGAGAAGGAGGTTCGGTTTTATGTAGCTATAGGTGCATCAGCCGGAGGTTTGGAAGCAATTGAAACTTTTTTTACGAACATGCCTCATGATTCAGGTAATGCCTTTGTTGTGATTCAACATTTATCGCCTGATTACAAGAGTTTAATGGTGGAATTGCTTTCGAAGCGTACCCGAATGAAAGTGCTTCGTGCAGAAGAAAATGTACTGGTAAGGCCCAATCATGTTTACCTGATTCCTCCGGGTAAGTCGCTGAAAATATTTCATGGTAAGCTTTTGCTTTCCGATATGGACCATTCAAAAGGAGTTAATCTCCCCATCGATATTTTTTTTAAATCGCTGGCCGAGGACCAGGGTGAAAAAGCTGTTGCGATAGTGTTGTCGGGAACGGGCAGCGATGGTACCCGTGGAGTTCGCTCCATCAAGGAATACGGAGGTATGGTGATGGCTCAGGATGAGGAGTCGGCCCGTTTTGATGGGATGCCCCGGGCAGCTATTTCAACCGGACTGGTCGATTTTGTACTTTCTCCTGAAGCAATGCCTGCGCAATTGGTGGGATATTCACGCTACAGCTCGTTGAAACTTTCGGATTCAATCGATCACCTATCGACCGAGAACGAAACAATGACCCGTATTTTTGCGTTGTTACGGGATAAATCCAAGGTTGATTTCACCTTTTATAAACCTACTACTATTCAGCGGCGAATCGAAAGGAGAATGAGTCTTCACCAAATTGATACGCTGAATGAATACTACCATTTTTTAACTAATTACCCATCCGAAGTTCAGTTTTTGTACAAAGAATTGTTGATTGGGGTCACCAGTTTCTTTCGGGATCCCGAAGCATTTGCTCATTTGTCGGAAAAAGCGTTGTTGCCACTATTGAAGTCGGATGATCCTGAATTGCGTTGCTGGGTCGCCGGGTGTTCTACAGGTGAAGAAGCGTATAGCCTCGCGATGAGTTTACAACAGTTAATGAAGGAGCATTCCATTCGTAAAGATGTGAAAATTTTTGCGACCGATATCGACCGTGATGCCATTCAGTTTGCAGCCAACGGGGTATATCCTGTTTCCATTGCAGCGGATTTATCCACATCCTTGCTCAGTAAATATTTTCACCTTACTACCGATAGTTATCAAATTAGCCGGACGATCCGGGAAATGGTTGTTTTTGCCCAGCACAATGTGATGCGCGATCCTCCGTTTACAAATATATCACTCATTACCTGCCGCAATTTGCTGATTTATCTTCAACCCGTACTTCAGCGTAAAGTATTCGATTTCTTCAATTTCTCACTGAAATCAAAAGGATATTTGTTTTTGGGTTCGAGTGAGACCGTTGGCGATATGGCTGAATATTTTGAAGTTATCGATCAGAAAAGTAAATTGTATAAATCGCGCGGCAGGGCAAGGCATTTGCTTGAAACTCCTTTACTGGCTGCCTCCGATACCCGTACAAGAGCATTAAAGGCTCGCTATGCAGGAATACGTGCCGGATTAACAAGTCCGGAAGAGGAACGTGTGCTGGAAATGTACCTTGAAGCCATTGCTGCAGAATACCTTCCTTTTAGTCTGATTGTGAACGAAAATCTCGAAGTAATTCAGATTATTGGTGATTCAAAGGATTTTTTACGCTTGCCTTCTGGCAAAATGAGCAACGACCTTACGAAGATGGTACAAAAGGAACTGGCTATACCAATTAGTTCGGGCATCCAAAAAATTTCACGAACCAATACAGAACTGAACTATGCAAACATAAGGTTCAAGGTTGGCGATGACATAAAACTGATATCATTAAGAATAAAGCAGCTGAAGGTTAAACGGACGATGGATCCACTTTTTGCTGTATTGATTTCAGAACATAAAAAGCCGGATGCTCAGGAGGGTTCGGCTATACAGCACACTTTTGATTTGAGCCGTGAAACTGAAGATCAGTTGCGGGAAATGGAACAGGAACTCCAATTTACCCGCGAAAATCTACAGGCCACTATCGAGGAGTTGGAAACCTCTAACGAAGAGTTGCAGGCTACAAACGAAGAATTGCTTGCCAGTAACGAGGAACTTCAATCGACCAATGAAGAGCTTCAGTCGGCCAATGAAGAATTGTTTACCGTGAACTCGGAATTTCAGAGTAAAATAATTGAACTAACCGGATTACACAACGATATCGATAATTTATTGAGCAGCAATCTCATTGGTCAATTAGTGCTGGATGAGAACCTGGAGGTTCGTCATTTTTCATCCATTGTGTCCGAAATTTTTAAACTTATACGCAGCGATATTGGTCGTTCGATAACGCATATTAATCACTTTATTGTTGATTGTAATATTCTTGACTTGATTGTGGAAGTGAACCGAAACGGCAGGATGATAGAACGGGTGATTACCCTGCACGATGGTACCCGATACCTCACCCGTATAGCTCCTTACCTTATTGGACCAAAGATCTTTTCAGGAACAGTAGTTTCTTTTATTAATCTTACAAATCATAAGTTGAATGAAATTCAGTGTTAATTCATCCACAGAAAATATTCGACAGAAGGCTGAAAAGATATTGAAAAACATGCCTGATGACCTACGTCCTGATGTGGCGCATGATATGGATACGCTTATTCAGGAAGTACAGGTTTATCAGGTAGAACTTGAATTACAAAATGAAGAGTTACGACAGGCTCAGCATCAACTGAGTCTGAATCTGAGTCTATATACCCATCTGTTCAATAGTATTCCTGTTGGAGCTCTGATTATAAATAAAAGCGGAACAATTCTTAAAGCTAATGACTTCTTTTGTAATATGTTATGCCTGAATAATCAGGAAGTGGAAGGCAAAAGTCTTGTCAATTTTATCGCCGACGACGATCAGCATGTGTTTTATTCCCGCTTTGCCTCTTTTTTTAAATCACCCGACGACAAGCTGTTGACACTCAAATTGTATTGCCGTTTGGAACATTCGTTTCGTGATGTGGAGATTACAGGCCAGAAAATGACCGGGAATCTGTTGATTAATAAAAACTTTGGTGTTGGGCCTTTCCGCCTGTTGACCCTGATCGATAAGACCCGTCAAAACAAAATGCACGAAGAGTTAAAAATCAGCAAATCCCGTGAAATCCTGCATCGTGATAAGCTTGAGCTGCACAGACTGATGTTTGCACAGGTTAGCAGTCAGCTTTCATCAGGGATGATGATTACAGATATTGATGGAAAAATTGTATTTACTAATCCGGCTTTATCGGTAATAACAGGTTATTC
>JANJXE010000556.1 GCA_024709185.1 Paludibacter sp. | reverse complement strand
TCTTTCTCATACGACGGTAGATACTTTGGATTTACATTCAAAGCATATAATGGGGCTACAGAATACTACTTCATGGTATATGACAGAGTAGCAAGAGAGATAATTTTCTTTCAGACTATCCCAATAAGTCAATATTCGTTTGTTTATTCATTTATGCACACTACAAATCAAATAGCTTACGGTGAAGTAATTAAACTCGAAGGTGACATCAAGACATATTCTTACATACGTATTTTTGACCTTGACAAAAGAGAAAATGTCAGGAATGTAAGAGTGGGGGAGGAGAATAAAGAAATTGGTAATTTTACAATTAGAAATGATGACAAATTCATATTGTATAAGTTAAAGAATACAAATAACACACTATCCTTTTATAATCTTGAGCAAAATAAAGTTTCAGATTTTATTATTAGTCCAATGAACTCAGTCTTAATTGCTGACGATAATGGATTCGTTGTACAAGGAATAATTGCATTTCAATTCGACTGGACAGTTGGAGTTAATAATACTAATCTGATAGGTGAAGTTGCAATTCTTTACCCAAATCCAACAACAAACTCTATAAATCTTGAAATCAGTGAAGTTTACTTCAATGGTATTTGGGAAATTACAGACTTAACCGGTACAAAGTTATTGAAAGGAATAATACAACCAAGTCCAAATTTTCACTTAGATATTTCAAATCTGCCATCAGCAACATATTATTTGCGATTAACCAATGGAAAAGAAATTAAGGTGGAAAAAGTAGTGAAGTGGTGATGAAATATTACGTGATATATAGTGTAAAATATTACATTAAATATCACGTTAATTATTTACAAGATTTATTATATAAATTTTTGCAGTAAAATTATGATAACATATAAAAAAGACGAATTAATTTCTTCATCAAATTTAACAAGAAATTTTGGTGATTTGTTGAATCGTTTGAAATCAAATCAGCTCGACAAAATAGCTGTTCTGAGAAATAATAAGGTCGAAGCTGTTGTATTATCAGTCAATGAATTCGAAAAATTATTTGATAATTATGATAAAATCGA
>JANJXE010000180.1 GCA_024709185.1 Paludibacter sp. | reverse complement strand
ATCTATATTGATTTTCAAATCATTACAAAGGTAAACAGCCGCCACTGGTGTCTGAGTTGTAAAAATCGATACGGTATGATTGTTTCTGATTTCCACATTATCGGAAGCTAACGGGACACTGCCTGAGGACCATATAGCACCATTGTACCAATCGCCTGATGCAATAGTATACACATTCTCTGCATTTAAACCAGCAGAAAAGCAGTTTAAAAGAGGTAGTAAAAGAAGAATACCCTGTTTTTTAATTCTTAATAACATAGCGAAGATGTGTACATGCCAGGCTGTAATTTACAGACCGTGATAGTGTTTAAATCTGATTAGTATCCCGGAGAATTTGTAGTAATCATATTGTTCGAATTGATTTCTTCCTGTGAAATTGGCCAGTAATAGTTTTTCTTTACTCTCTTTTTATTGGCATTTCCCAGATTTACAATAATCTGTGCCTTTGTAATGAGTTTACCTGTACGCAACAAAGTAAACCAACGGTCGCCTTCAGCTGAAAATTCCATTAGTCGTTCTTTGAGTATCAATTCGCGGAATTTATCCATCGAAGTCGATCCGGGAAAGACTGTCAGTGAGGCCTCGGTAATTGCAGGAGCCTTAGCACGACTTCTTACCATATTAATCGCACT
Organism: Paludibacter sp.; assembly: GCA_024709185.1. Lineage (GTDB taxonomy): Bacteria > Bacteroidota > Bacteroidia > Bacteroidales > Paludibacteraceae > Paludibacter. The sequence goes on along the minus strand of JANJXE010000180.1, from coordinate 1,921 downwards.
AAATCCATCAGAAGGATTTTCTGAAATCTCCGCCTGTGCTTCCCCCTTCATTAAATACAAATCGGCTGAACGGAGAACGGGAAATTCACATCTGGAGGTTGCCACATCGGTGGTGGCGGGATCGTTCCACTTGGCAGTTGCCAACCGGTTGGAACCTCCTCCTGTTCCCATGGCGTTAGTGACTTTATTGTAATAAGCACCTCTGCCGTTTCTCCACTGCCACACCTCAGCGGGTATATTGGTTCTGTAGTTAATTTCAAGTACAAAGCCATTCTTAAAACGATAATCTGCAGTATCTAAAGCCATGGAGTTTACAAACTCAGCAACGAAACGATTCAATCCACCTTGTGAGGAAGAAGAACCACCCAGCACTGAACCCCGGGGCAGGAATAAAAAGGGATAGCGATTTCCGTATCCTGCATCTGCCGATGATTGTATCGAGAAAAGGTATTCTTTCGGATTTTTGTTGGTAGCTACATTCCACAGGTTTTTCCAATCGGATTCCATTGCAAAATCAGGATGTGCAATGCCTCTGTTGGCAGCCTGCAAACACGAGTCATAATATTGTTTGTAATTGGTGTACGAGCGATAAGGCTCTAATACTCCTACCCCTTCAATGGGATCAGAATCGACATATCCGGGCGTATTGGCAACACGACCCGATGAAGCGATGTGAAGATATACTTTCGCCAAAAGAGTTGTTGCGGCCAAAGAGGTAGCACGACCAATATGATTTACAATACCATTCCGGGTTTCGTTATAGTTCCAGCAATTTGCTTCTGCAAATTTTAAATCCTCAATGATTTGTTTGTAGATATCTTCCCGCTTTGATACAGGTATATGAATATCTGTATCAAAATTCTCAACCAGCTTCACCCGTAAAGGCACCTCACCAAAACTACGCACCAGATTAAAGTAGTTTAAGGCCCTTATAAAACGCGCTTCACCGATAACCCTTCTTTGAAGCTCTTCAGTCACACCTGTTGCCATTTCAGTACGATAAATAGTTGAGTTCGCACGGCCAATCGACCTGTAAATAGCGGCCCACATATTTACCAGTTGAAGTTGTTCTCCCGTTACATCACCACGGGTAAACTGTTGCGTCGAGTTCTGTCCCGTATTGCCCTGTCCGTAATCAGCAGATGCAAAAAGCGACGACACAAAAAGATTTCCATAATAATTCTCACTCTTCAACGATTCATAGCATCCATTGACACTCATCAGCAAATCATTGTCTTTGGTGTAAAAAGTTTCAGAACTTAAAAAGTCGATGGGTTTTTCATCCAATGAACAGGCTGACAATGTGGCTGCCAATAAAATGATGAATATTTTATATGTTTTCATATCGTAGTATTTGTATTGAAGTTATAAAAATCAGAACTTTACCTGAACGTTAAATGAATAGTTCCTCTGTGCCGGATAAGCTCCTAAATCGATTCCTCTTGCCATTGGCGAACTGGAGGATGTTGTTTCGGGATCGTAGCCGGGATATTTCGTTATTGTCAGGAGGTTCGTCCCGGTCAGACTCAGTCGGATGTCCTGGATACCTATTACATTTTTGATAGTATAGCCAATGCTTACATTCTGAATTTTAAGATTAGACCCATCCAGAATCATTGAACTATTCATTTGTTCAGTACGATATCGGCTGGTTCTGGTAGAAGCTCCCGAAAAAACTGTTGAACTTTCCTTATCCCAGTTCAATGCTCTCGGGAATGTCCCGTTAATATTACCGGTACTGCTTCCGAAAACATGATTAACTCCATTTGCATCGGTAACGGTGTACTCAAACGGGGCAACCCAGGCATTTTTCACTGCAGGTCCGTACATATTGTAACTTCTCCACATATTGGTCATAACTCCATAATCTACCCAATACATATCACCTCCCAACTGACCGGAAAACAGAATACTAAAGTCG
>JANJXE010000545.1 GCA_024709185.1 Paludibacter sp. | reverse complement strand
CAACAAATGATGGCAGAATGAGTTTAACAATGCGGTTGGATGCATCAGAGGCGATTTTTGTGGTTTTCAGAAAACCATTGGGAGATAATCAGGGAGTTGTTTCTGTAACAAAAGACGGACAGCCAGCAAACCTGATGTTTTCAAATGCTGACAACAAAACATACCTGATTGCTAAAGAAACAGGTATTTATCAGTTGAAAAAATCAGACGGCAGCTCTCAACGAGTGAAAGTTAAAAGTATTCCTGCACCGGTTGATATTTGCGGACCATGGAAAGTTTCATTTAGTTCGTCCTATAAAGCACCCGATCCTATAGAATTGCCTTCGCTTATTTCGTTGTCCAAACATAGCAATGTCGACATAAAGCACTTTTCAGGTACTGCAATTTATAATACTGATATTGACGTTCCTTCAAAATTACTCAAAAAAGATCGAAGGTTTTCGTTGGATTTAGGAGATGTTCAGGTACTAGCAGAAGTGATACTGAATGGTAAATCCCTGGGTGTAGTATGGAAGTATCCCTATAGAATGGATGTAACAAACGAGCTTTTAAAAGGCAAAAACACACTACAAATTAAAGTTGTAAATCAATGGGTTAACAGACTTATTGGAGATCGTAATTTACCCGACGACTGTGAATGGACAACTAAAACCGGCTCAACAGCAAAAGGTATGGGTTTATTGAAAGTGCCGGATTGGGTGGTGAATAATACACCTCGTCCATCGCAACAACGTAAAGCATTTGTTGGCTGGCAATGGCTTCATTTAAATGAAAAAGAAGTTTTGCCATCGGGCTTGATAGGACCAGTTAGACTGGTGGTTGAATCCGTCAATAACGTAAAACTATAGTATACAACAAAATGTATACAAACTTTAGAGCTGCGGCATTAGCATGCAATAATGAAAGAATCAATATTAAAATCACATGCTTTACACATCACTTTATAGTCAAAATCATTAATCTTTAAAATATATGAAAAACAATGTAAGGGAAAAAATTCTAAACGGTAGAATATCATTATTCATTTGGCTTTTCATGATGCTATTGGCTCAACTTTACTTGACGCCAGGCATTGCTCAAACCGCCAGGTCTATACCTGAAAAAACTCCTTCAATTGATACGCAGGACAAAATTAGAATTAATGGTATCGTAACAGATGAAAATGGAGAAACAGTCATTGGTGCAAATATTTCCATTGTTGGCACAACAGCGGGAACCATTACTGACGTAAATGGAAATTTTTCATTAGAGGCACCCAGAGGCTCTCAACTAAAGATATCATACATAGGTTATGAAAATCAAATCATAGGTGTTTTGGATGGGAAAATGTTACGAGTTATTCTTACTCCGGATGCGAAAAAATTAGATGAGATTCTGGTAGTTGGTTATGGTACACAAAAGAAAGAGAGTGTGGTTGGTGCCATAACACAGGTTAAGACAGAGGATCTTCTACAATCCGGAGTAAGTGATATAACACAAGCCATTACCGGAAAACTCTCAGGTGTCGTTACCATTCAAAACAACGGACGACCTGGTGAAAGCGATGCTAGTATTCTTATTCGCGGCAAATCATCCTGGGTTAGTTCAGCTCCTTTGGTAATGGTTGATGGCATTGAGAGAAGTTTTACAGACATCGATCCTAATGAGGTGGCAACTATTTCGGTATTAAAGGACGCATCAGCTACTGCAGTGTATGGTACCCGTGGTGGAAACGGTGTCATCCTGGTGACTACAAAGCGCGGACTGGAAAGCAAACCCAAAATAAATTTCACCTATTATCATGGATTAAAGCAAGCCACATCACTCCCAGAGTATGTCGATGCAT
>JANJXE010000528.1 GCA_024709185.1 Paludibacter sp. | reverse complement strand
TGGTGTGCGTGTTTGGTATCCGTCTGTTTCGAAGGAATCAGCAGAAATTGCCGTTCAAACGCATATTCGCAATGAGAATTCCGGAAGCGAGAATTTTCGGTTGATTTTTAAGCTGACGGATAAAAAGGGGAGGGTAGTGCATTCGTCAACTTCAGAGATGCAAAGCCTGAATGCTAATAGTGAGCTTGCAATTAATCACCAAATTACCTTAAAGCAGCCTTACTTGTGGCATCCTGAGCATCCCAATTTGTATCGCCTCGAGATACGGGTGCTCCAAAACAATACGGTCATCGACAATCAAACTCTAAATATTGGCATTCGAAAATTTGAACTTAAAGATTCAAAATTGTTTGTGAATAATGAACTATTACTTTTGGTGGGCACAAACCGCCATCAGGAGTATCCGTATATTGGTAACGCACTGTCGGACAATGCACAATACCGTGATGCATTTAAAATTAAGGAGGCCGGATTTAATCTCGTTCGACTGTCGCATTATCCGCAATCGACCGCTTTCATGAATGCCTGTGATGAACTGGGACTGCTTACCATTGCAGCCATTCCGGGTTGGCAGTTTGTTGGAAATGAAATATTTAATAAAAATGCGTATCAGGATGCTCGTGACTTGATTCGTCGCGATCGAAACCATGCTTCTGTTGTGTTTTGGGAACTTTCGCTCAACGAATCGGATATGAAAGATGCTTTTATGCAGCAAATGGTAAAAATTGCTGAAGAAGAATCGCCCGAATCCAGGTTAATTACCTGCGGATGGATTAACCGCTTTTACGATGTGTGGATTCCGGCACGCCAGCATGGTAAATTCCCGGATTATTGGAAAACCTACACCGGTAAAATGCCACTTTTGACCGGCGAATATGGTGACTGGGAGTATTTTGCCCAGGATGCAGGTCTGAATCAGGCCGGATATGCAGGGCTAAAACCCAACGAACGTACTAGCAGGCAATTGCGCGGTGACGGTGAAAAACGATTGTTACAACAAGCTGCCAATTTCCAGGAAGCGCACAACGACAATCGACGAAATCCGCATCTGGGCGATGCCAATTGGTTGATGTTCGATTATAACCGGGGTTATTCACCCGATATTGAATCATCGGGAATTATGGATATATTCCGTTTGCCAAAACCAACCTTCTATTTTTATCAGAGTCAGGCTGAGAAACCTATGATCAATATAGCATCCTACTGGAATGAAAACTCTGATTTTACGACTATCAGAGTTTATTCCAACTGCGACGAAGTGGCTATCTATCTGAATAATACTTTAATTGAACGAAAGAAAGCGGCACCGGGAATTAATGCAGACCATCTGAAGCATCCACCTTACATTTTTGATATCAAAAAATTTGAAAAAGGAGAATTGAAGGCGATAGGATATAAGAACAATAAAGAAGTAGCCCGATATAGCGTTTTCACTGCGGGCAAACCCACCAGTCTGAAACTCACATATGACAGAAGTGGCAGAGACCTGAAAGCCGATGGGGCCGATGTGGTTTTTGTACATGCCACTGTACTCGACGAAGCGGGGCATCCTGTCCCGGATGCTGAAATTCCTGTTACATTTAAGGTGAAAGGAGCCGGACAATTAATTGGTGATAATCCATTTAAATCGGAAGCCGGTGTTGCAAGCATTTTAGTACAAAGCCGGGGATTTAATTCATCAACATTAACCATTGAGGCCCATGCTCCGGGTTTGAAATCTGCAAAAATGAATATCCGGGTACATCCTTAAGTTTTAAATAGAATTACACGGTTATGCATAAAACAGTTATCTTACTTCTCACACTTTTTTCAGCGTTACAGGTTTATACTTCCACTCCTGCCGAAACTATTCGTGCTCAATTACACAATCCGGGGTTAGATGAAGTGTTGGTTGTGGTACACCGGGGCGATTGGCGGAACTATCCTGAAAATTCAATTGCAGCCATAGAAAGCTCAATCAGAATGGGTGCTGATGTTGTTGAAGTGGATGTGCAGCGCACAAAAGACGGACATCTGATTTTGATGCACGACATAACGCTTGATCGTACCACAACCGGCAAAGGACGAGTGGATGAGTGGACGCTGGATTCCATCCGAACACTGAGATTGCTTAATGAAAGTTCAATCAAAACCAATCACACTGTGCCCACTCTCGAGGAAGTACTATTGTTCTCAAAAGATAAAATCATGCTTAACCTTGATAAGGCCGATCGTTTTTTTGATGAAGTTTATCTTTTACTTGAGAAGACGGGCACTACCCGACAAGTCATCATGAAGGGTGGAAAATCGCCGGAAGAGGTGGTTAAACAATATGGATCCTATCTGAATAACGTGATTTACATGCCCATCGTTAACCTCGACCGCCCCGGAGCAATAGAAAAAATCAATCAGTTTAATGAGCAAATGAAACCGCTGGCTTTTGAAGTGCTATTTGCTTCAG